>QMTG01000122.1 GCA_003649915.1 Thermoplasmata archaeon | reverse complement strand
CATATTACGCTTCTAATGATCTAAGCACGAGTTCTGGAAAAATTAGAGTAGAACTTGCCATATGGTAATATTGGGCTAATATTTTCGCCATAGACTTGCCATCAAAACAAAGGGCATAAATACTACATGCATAATACAGGCATGGGACAATAATGGCTGATGAGCACAATATTGGGCGGATGAGGAGTGTTGATAGGAAAATAGTATCATCAAAGTCTGCGTCTCTTGTGCTTCTTTCCGTCGCTATACTTGGCATTGCCAGCAGCATCATGGCACTTTCGGAAACAACCCCTCCGCTGGTGCTTAGAGAGTATGTTAAGGTATCAATAGCAGGCTATGTTTATGATGAGAATGGAAAACCCCTACCCAATGCCACGGTTGAAGTGCTGAATACCCAACTAAAGGCAATGAGCGACCCAAACGGCTATTACTGCATATCCAACGCAAGCACTGGTGTGCTTGAGGTCAGGGCGTTGTATCCCAACCGAACAACCGTTATAAAACGCATTGTTGCCCACGGAGACCAGCCAGTAGTGCTGGATTTCTGCCTGAAAAACGGCAGCGGAATGGAGTATGTAGACCTTACTGGTGGAGGAAGAACGGGCGGGGGAAGAATTAACACACTATTCGGTCTAATATCCCTAGTTGCTTCCGCCTCAGCTGCCCTTGCCTCCTACTTATCGTATAAGGGGATTAACTTTCGCCTGACTACTCTCCTAGCAACAGTTTCAATAATGTCCTACGGGTTTATAGTGGGTTCACTCCTTGCATTTGCTGCACTTATCCTCATTCTAGCATCAAGGTCTGACTTTCAAAAGGTGGGGAGATGATAAGAATAGGCGGGCGCGAAATTATTGCAATAATTGCACTTGTATCTCTTTTCTGGGCAATATCCATAACTATTACGCCGTGCATTGCTCAGCCCAATACGATAAATTTTGGCGATGATGGCGTTGTTGGCGGTAGTGAGCACTGGTCAACAATAAAGGAGATAAAATCCAAGTATGCAAGAGCAATATACGCATTTGGAGATAGAACGTGCCATCAGAGGGAGACTAGGTCATTCTTTGTATGCAAAAACCAGATGCCTCTATGCGCTAGGTGCATCGGAATATACTGGGGGGTCTTCCTTGGGCTCGTGCTTTCAATAATTCCATGGTGTAAGGATCTTTGCAAGAAAATGACACCAATTCCCCTTATACTTTTACTCATGCCCATGGTAATTGATGGATCACTTCAACTTCTAACCCCATATGAAAGCACGAACATCCTCCGCCTTATAACAGGGATAATGGCAGGAATAGCAACGGGTATGGCAATCACCATGATTGTTTTTGAGTTGGAAAAATCACACCCCAAGACCAACGATTGTGCCAAATATGTGGAATAGGATATTTACTATGTATACAAAGAGCACTATAAGGTATTCAGCAACCCCCCAAAGCACTATACCTGTGGTGGAAAAACTCTCAATAGCCAGTATTAGAACATACAACATTATAGAACTCCAGAGAAGGGCTATAACAACGCTCCAGCCCATAGCTCTCCTCCTTCCCCCACCGAATCTTCTGCCAAAATAGTACCCCGCTACATACGGCGATATCACAAAAGCGATAGGATATCCCACACCAAATGGTGTGAGTAATAGCCCCAACACGGTCAAAAGGGCAAAAATTGCCAGCGAAATAATCTGCGGGGGCATGCCCCATCTCCCACCAGCCATGGAGGGCAATTATTCTGCCATTATTTCTATTTTATGGCATTGAAAAAGCAGGCATGATAGATGATGGTTTGTGAAAATATCTATGGTATTTTTTACTCCTTTTTTGCGCTTTCTTCTGGAAAATATAAAGTATATATAGGGGTTGCTGATTGTGGAGGCGGAGCGTGAAAATCATGGTAGAAAAAAAGGTTACCGTTGAAGAGTTGCTGGAGAAGGCTAGGCTTCCTGCAAAAAAAGCAGTCAAGTGGCACCCCTTCTATCGTGGCAAGGTTGAGGTCATGCCCAAGTGTGCGATCACAAGTTTTGACGATTTTGGTGTGTGGTATACCCCGGGTGTAGCAGAGCCCTGCAGGGAGATACACAAAGACCCTGACAAGGTATATGAGCACACAAACAAGTGGAATTATGTGGCAGTGGCTAGCGATGGCACGCGCGTGCTGGGTCTTGGCGATATTGGGCCTTTGGCAGGACTTCCAGTCATGGAGGGGAAGGCGCTTCTTTTCAAGTATCTGGGAGGTGTGGACGCCTTCCCGATAATGATTGATACCAAGGACGCAGACGAGTTTATACAGGCAGTGAAGTGGATAGCACCAACATTTGGCGGGATAAATCTGGAGGATATATCATCCCCAAAGTGTTTCTATATCTTAGAAAGGTTGAGGGAGGAGTTGGACATACCCGTGTGGCATGATGACCAGCAGGGTACCGCTGCTATAACCCTTGCTGGGATAATAAACGGGCTAAAGATTGTGGGTAAAAAGCTCAATGAGGTTATATTTTCAATAATTGGTGTCGGAGCAGCAAATGTTTGTTTGATAAGAACTCTCATAAAGGCTGGTGTACCGCCACAAAACATCATTGCTGTGGACAGTAAGGGAATTCTTCATCCTAATCGCCCAGATATTGAGGAACTGAAGAGCAAAAACCCGTACAAGTACGAGATAGCCATGAAAACAAATGGAGAGGGAAGGACTGGCGGGATAGCAGAAGCAATAAAGGGCGCAGATGTCTGTGTGGCAGCATCAAAGCCTGGGCCGGGTGTGATAAAGAAAGAGTGGGTTGCAGAGATGGCAGATGATGCCATAATGTTTGCTGAGGCAAACCCAATCCCCGAGATTTGGCCATGGGAGGCTAAGGAGGCTGGAGTCAGAATATTTGGCACAGGGCGCTCCGACTTTCCAAATCAGGTGAACAATTCCCTCGGTTTCCCTGGAATATTTAGAGGTGCTCTTGATGTGAGGGCAAAGACGATAACCGATGAAATGCACATAACAGCTGCCTATGCTATCGCAAAGGTAGCGGAGGAGAAAGGATTGCATGAGAATTATATCGTGCCCACAATGGATGACTGGGAGGTGTTTCCGAGAGAGGCTGTTGATGTGGCAATGAAGGCAATAGAGCAAGGTGTTGCCAGAATAAAACCCTCAAGGCAGGAACTGTGGGACAATGCAATGCGGATAATAAAGACCGCGAGGGACAAACTCCAGTTCTTGATGAAGCATGGCCTAATACCAGAGCCTCCACCCGTGCAGTAATAACGAATGAACTGCAGGCCGGCGGGCCGAATGCTAACAGGCTATTACAGATAAATAAGGGAATAGGCTATAGCAAACGCCAATATTGCGCCAGTATTTATGAATGGAAGCCCAGCCTGAGGCTTCCCCTTAATAGCAAGCAATAAAACAAACACCATACCGCAAAGTGCCCCTGCAAGTGTAGCCATGGCCACAATCAAATTGGCTGGTAGGTAATAAACGAATTTTAATGGAAGATATATGTAGGAGGATGTGACAAGAACGCCTGGTATTATCACATCGCCCAAGCCCATGAAAAAAGCCTCCCTTCTCGCATCATCTAAGTTTGAATACCTCCCCCTGATTTTTCCACGCCCCTTAGGTACTATCAGAAGGAGTGGAACCTGTACCTTTATTGCTGCTTCGGCCAAGGAAATCATGTGCTTGGTCTTGTAAACCGCGATAAAATCGTAAATTGCGAGCCCAACCATGAATATTATTGAGGGAATTATTGCAAGGGAAACACCAAGTACGGCTATTATCCCACCTCCTACTATAATTGCT
>QMTG01000121.1 GCA_003649915.1 Thermoplasmata archaeon | reverse complement strand
CCTTATGCTAAGTATCTGGGCATCTGCGTGCTCACTAACTAACTCATCAGTAACTATATAAAGCGGAACTTTTCCCTCGCACACCGCCGATGCAGTCCTTAAAGCCTCAAAGTCCATGCGACCATCCATGAATGCCAAAATTATCGCCCTCGGGCTTGTTGATACGTATTTGGATATCAATTCCCGCATGAAAAAGTAATCTTGGGCATGCACGCCTTCTGCAACCCCTCCCCCACCCTCAATACCTGCCACATAATCCGAATCTCGAGACAAATCTTGCCCCACAACCCTTCCCCTATATATATCTACACTTACTGCAAAATTGTCCGTGTCCTCAGCCAACCGCGCTGCTTCTTTCCACGACCTCAGGCGCTTTGTGCCCAGAACAACCACATCTGCGCCTGCCATTAATACATCATAGGCCTCTTCCGCCTTCCTCACACCAGCATCCACCCACACCTCTCCATCAAATTCCTCTCTCATGCTCTCAATAATGCCCAGTTGCGGTTCCATCCTTTCAATGCCGTTTATGTCCAGCACGTGTATGGTATCATAATTTTCATCAAGAATGTGAAGAATCGTTTGCAGTGATAAAACTCCGTGCTCGTCCCTGAGCACTTTATACCTATCTCCTTCCACTACTACAACCTCGCCGTCCATTATTGATATTGAAGGAATCACTTTCATGTCCCGTAGAATAATCTCGTTACTCATAAAAAACTATTCCGAGTTTTTCACCACAGTTCGGACATGCATCGCCATCGGCGTGTATTATCACACGGCCATATGCTCTTTCAATTATTAATGCGTTGCACGATGGGCAGTACGTGTTCATAGCATAATGCCCTGGCACATTGCCTATGTAAGCATACTTTATTCCGTAATCCTTCGCCCTCTTATAAATACACTCGAGCGTGCTTATGGGCGTTGGCGGAGCGGAGAATTTATAAGCGGGAAAATAGCGGTTGATGTGCAAGGGTGTGCTTGCGCCTGCATACTTCATGTGATTTTCGAGAATCTCGCACACAACATCTTCCGCATCATTCACGCCCGGTATCACAAGATAAATAACCTCTACATGCACCCCGAGATTTATCGCCTCCCTGATGTTTCTCCAAACCACACCTACATTTGCGCCACCACAATACCTTCGATATACCTCATCGTCACCCTTCACATCCACGTTTATTGCATCTAAGCCCGCATTAACCAGCATTCTGAGCGCATCCAAAGTCATGTAACCATTAGAGACCATCGTGCACAGCAATCCGCGTTTCTTGGCAAGGGAAAACACATCAAGGCAGTACTCAAAGAGCATTGTAGGCTCGTTAAAACTTGCACATAGGGCTATGTCGCCAGCATTTATTGCCATATTTACCAGATTTTCAGGGGAAACAAACGGCGCATCCTTTGGTATTTTAGCCATAGACAAATGATGATTCTGACACCATGGGCATGACAGATTGCATGACCATGTAGAAAAGGTGAGCGCTGTCTTTCCAGGCATGAAATGGTAGAAGGGCTTGATCTCCATTGGGCGAGATTCTATGGCGCTAAGCATGCCGTATGATTTTGTGTATAGCACACCTTTTATATTTACCCTCAGCCCACAGTATCCTGTCTCACCATCGGATATCACGCATCTTCTCTCGCACACACCACACCTAAGTGCTTTTTTAATGGGAGAGTACAGCGGTACTTTCTTTGGTGTTTCCGTCATGATGTCGTTTATTACACATATCATTAATTAAATTTTCATCTTGAATCTATACAAAGAACACATCTGGGTATACAACAGCGCTAATACATACTAAAAAGTAAATTTTGGTCAGGGGAAAATATAATATTTGTGTGGAGATTATTGGGCAGAGATTATGAGAACGAAAATCGCAGACCACTGTGGTATAAGATAATGCTATTGGTAGTGCTTTCATATGTAGAGGAAGGCAAATCTGTAAGATATATATCCAATATCTTGGGACTGGCAAGAAGTAAAAATAACTGGATAAAAAGATACAAAGAATGTGGTGAAAAAGCACTGAGATACATGTCAAGAATACCTCACCGTGTAAACAGAATAACACATATTAGCCAATGCAAAACATCCGCAAACAAATTGCAAGGTTGAAAGGGTCATTAGAATATTTTCTCAATAAAAATTGAATGAACAAAACACAATGTGCAGGAGGTGATAGATAAGTACAGAGATTTCTATGGTATCAAGAAGAATTTGAGATTTGTAACACATGCAACAGGAATATCCTGCCATCAAAGTGCCCAAAATGTCATGGGATACTTCAGCATTGTGTTAATCGCGCGCAGCAACCGTGGGTTTATAAGGGTTGTAACCTTTGCCCATCCATGGATTATAAAGAGGTTATTTCCCGCCTAAACATGCTGGGTGAGCACCGCATTGCACTCGGCCTTGAGAGAGTTAAAAGTATCTGGGAGCGCATGGGGGGCGAGTTCAACCCCACCCCGATCATAATTGCAGGCACCAATGGAAAGGGTTCTGTGGCAGCAATGCTGTCCTCCATCCTTATAAAAGCAGGGTACAAGGTTGGCATGTATACCTCCCCTCATATTCTGGATATAAGGGAAAGAATTGTTATTAACAACAGGGTGATAAGTAGAAAGGAATTTGCTGATGTCGGAAGTCACGTGCTGAGTTTTGTGGAGGGGACTGGAACAAATCTAACATACTTTGAAGTGCTTACTATGATGGCTTTTGCACATTTCCAGCAAAAAAGCACGGATTTTGCAGTTATTGAAGTGGGAATGGGCGGCAGACTGGATGCAACAAATATAATAACGCCAAAAATTGCATGCATAACAGACATAGGGATTGACCATACAGAGTTTCTCGGAAAAAGTATAAGAGAGATTGCGCTCGAAAAGGCAGGAGTAATAAAAAGCAAATTTACAGATGTCGTATGCTCGGCCAGTGGTGAGGGAGCGGAGGTTGTGAGAGCAAGGGCTGAGCAGGTGGGCACAAGATCATGGCTGTTAGGCAGGAACTTTAAATTTGAAAGAGTATCTTGGGACAGGGTCTTTGGGGAGAGATTTCGAATAACCACAGACGTCAATGAATACAATATTCAATGCCCGCTCAGGGGGAAACACCAGGGAAGGAATGCTTCTGCTGCTATAAAATGCGCCGAAATTTTGTCAGAAAACTTTAGCATAAGCAGGGAGGATATAATCAGTGGGATAAAGGCTACAAACTGGCCAGGAAGATTTCAGACTTTGATACAAAAACCCCCTGTTTTGCTCGATGTTGCACACAACTCTGACAGCATGGCAGCATTTGTTGACACTCTTAGGGATTACTTCAAATCGCTCAGATGCGTTTTAGTGTTTGGCGTGATGAAAGATAAGGATGTGAATGCAATGTTGACAACGCTTAAAAGGCTGAGGATAGCACACATTTATGCTGTGGAGGCAGATAGTCCGAGAGCCATGAGCAGAGACAAAATTTGCAGTTTGTGCTCAAAGTTGGGCATTAAATGCTTTACAAAAAAAAGTGTAAAAGATGCTGTCAATGATGCCCTGATGTGGGCAATAGAAAATAACGGCATGGTAGCAGTTGTCGGCTCCCATTATATTGTGGGAGACGCCTTCAGGGCTTTGGGGGTGGTCAGGGTGATACCACAAACCAGTTGGACTTATGGGTACTGAGTAGCCTATGCGCCCGCTCATAAAAACGGGGCGTGTCCAAAAAATAGTAGAATGCGATAATGACACCTCCGGAACGCAGAGCATCTAGCCATGTGTGGCATCTGCGGTTTGGCCCCTACAACGGCGTAGATGGCTATTT
>QMTG01000120.1 GCA_003649915.1 Thermoplasmata archaeon | reverse complement strand
GGAGGCATACGATGTATGGTATTTTGTGTCGTTCGCCCATAGATTTATTTGGTAATAGCCATAGGATAGCGTTGTGGGTAGCCTAGGGGTAAAAGCCCCCGAGCTTCTCTCAGCACTGTCCATTATCTGAGTGCCACTTATCATAAAACTCACGTTTGTTACCACAGGACTTCCGTCCAAGTTGTTAACAACAACATACTCGCATCTTAAGTTCTCCCCTGGTAAGTAAGCCCTCTTGTTAAGTGATATATGAAGACTGTACTTCTTTAGTATTATGGTCTTAGTACCCAGTATATGCCCACCCCTCACAACGTTTATATTATAGTTACCATCAGGCAAACTGTCCCAAAGCGTGTACTCTGTAGACCATGTTCCATTGATGGCGGTAACGTTCTCCCATTGACCTTTCCCTATTGCTTTCCCGCTCTCATCAGTTATGTTGACGGTGAATTCTCCCTTAATATCAGTCTCTACAACTATTTTGATCGTCATACCTTGAGGATAAGTGGCATAATCAGGAACAACCCGTATGCGAAGGCTTATTACATGAAAAACGCCTGATGTTATGTTGTGGAGTTGCTGCTGGTAAATGTCGTAAGCGTATATTTGATAGTCTCCATACTGTGTTGGAGTATAATATACCGTATATACACCCGTAATGTTCGGCAGGCCATACCAAGACATAAGCGATACATTTCCACGCTTAACCTCAACATAGATTTGCTCCCCGCTTGAAAACCAAATGTTACCCATCGGATTATTGTGCTGGTCCCTTACAATAACATCTATTTCTATAAAATCACCTGGAGAAAAATATTCAATAATGTTTCCAGAAGAGTCCTTTGTTATTATTTTTGAGTATTCAGTGCTTGGTATGGGGATATAGACTACAAGGGGCGCGCTTCCTATCACCTTACTGCCATGCACCACATTAATTGTGTAATTTCCAACATCAGTAATCCTGATATTGGTAGAGCCCACTCCAAACTTATCTAACTGCACTGTCGTTGAATACACCACACTCCCATCAATATCATTTGTCACATTTACGACCACTGTGCCGTTTTGTGTTTGCGGGTAAACCGATGTGTCAACATCTATGTTTACAGTAAACCATTCCCCTGAGCGTATGTACTTTGTAACACGTCCATCACTATTTATAATATCTATCGACACACTACCCTGAGCCTCGGACGGCATCACTCCTATAATAATAGAGAATATCGACGAGGTAACCAAAAGTAAAACTGCAAACCAAATCTTAACACCGTTCATTTATACACCACCAGTTCATCATTTGGTTGCAACTATATAAAACTTATTCTAATTTCATTTGCTTGCGCCCTGCTACCAGCCTGTAAACACCAAACTTACTTACAATGATGTCAACAAGTAAGTCCTCAATATTAATATCACACTTTTCAACAATAAACGCAGGGTCATTGTGTGGAAGGCTTATGCCAAAACTCGCAATACACCTTCTTGCCCTCTGCCTCTCCTCGCCAGTAACCTTTCTCCCTCTAGGCGGAACATAAAATCCGCATCTTCTGATTTCTTCCATAAATATTGCTCTTTTGAATATGCTCTGAAGAACATAACAACACAGTGTTGCCAACTCCACATCGCTTCCACTGCTCCTCTCCCTGCATACATCGCCCACTACGCTGTATATTCCTCTCTCCTTCCGCGCGCTTCTTTGATATACTATGGATGGCGGTATCCTTCTCTCCCTAAGATAACCACAGTCAGATAGTGCCCTCAAATACCCAGTAAGAACAAGCCTATGCACTTTCCACCCCTTCCTCGCCAAATCCCTAGCAAGAGCGCTAATTGATTTACCCTCAGCACCAACTTCCTCGAGCACAATATCCTTCAGTTTTATGTCTGGCTCATACAATTTGCTCATACATCTGGTAACAAACCTGATAATAAAAAACCTTCGGTCGTTGATGCTTTGATAAAAAACCAAGTTAAAAAATGTATATATAGAGGTTTTTGCTCCTTATATCAAATGTCCATGATGCTCTCCTCCCCCTTTTTATCTAAAGTTTATCCTCTTACTCAGTAGTATAGGTAAGGATAGTTTAATGAACGGTTTGTCATCCATATAACTGCTTATTTTAGCCATTAATTCATCCATACTCATTTTTTCCTCACCTTTGCCCCTTACCCTTATATTGAATATTCCACTTTTTCTTTCTCTCTCCCCGTATACAATTATCAATGGTACCCACTCCTTCTCTGCCTCCCTAACTTTCTTCGCAACACTCATCTCCCTATCATCCACATCCACCCTGCATGTGTTAGTAAGTGCAGTCGCAAGTTCTATGCATTCCTCTATATACTCCTCACCCACGGGAATTATTCTCAGCTGTGTGGGAGCAAGCCAGAAGGGAAAAGATGGCTTTTCCATCTTGTACGCCTCTTCAAGCACCTGATATATCCACCTTTCGATGGAGCCAACGGATACATGGCATATTATGCACCCTTTCTTTTTTCCGTCCTTGTCAACGTACATTATGCCGTACCTTTCGGCGTCTTCAACATCAAGTTGTACTGTGCAGAGTTGACAGTTATTTCCCACGCTGTCGATCCCCTGAAACTCGTGCTTCACTGCCCAATAGTGCTTTCTTGATGATAAAATCTCTATAAGTGCGGGTTTTCCTGAGTATTTTATGAGAGATAAAATTTCTTCACGATATTTTTTATAAAAGTCTTTCACAATACGAAATGCTATTGCATACTCTATTCCCATATCCTCCACGGCATCACTCAGGACCCTATATATTTCCTTGTATTCCTCCCATCCATCTTTTATTGTGGCGGAAAAAGAGTGTATGTCTGGCATGTGGAATGCTCTTAGCCTACGCAGTGCAGCGAGTTCTCCCCTTCTTTCGTATCTGAAACTCTGGGTAAACTCGTATATTCTAAGGGGTAGTTGCTTGTAACTTATTATTGCATCTTTCATCATTCTGAAAAGACCAAAGTCACCTGCAAACCTGAGAACGTACTCTTTTCGCATATCTGGCGGGTACACGAGGTAGTGCCTTTCATGAAAACTTTCCGCCTGTTCTCTTATGTCCTTAAAGCTCCAGTCGTATATGAGTGGTGTGAAAACCTCTATTGCATTGAGCCTTCTTGCTATGCTATCGGCCCATTCTTTTATAAGGTTAAAGATTAGGGCACCTTTCGGGTAAAATCTGAAGTGTCCTGCATCGCTTGCAGTTTCGTAGTCTATGAGCGCGTGTTTTTTCATCCCCTCAACACTAGGAGGCTCTCGAGCAGGGGCTTTTCCTAAAACCTCGGCCTCGATAAACTTTATCAGAGAATCATCGCCTACTTTCTTATAATCTTCCAAACCGATTTCCCTACCATCGGGGGTGAGTATTACGAACTTGCTCTTGATCTCAGATACAACCTCCTCCCTTCGCCTAATAGGTCTTATCTCTCTAAACGCCTCGGAAAGAGGGTGTCCCCAGCACTCGAGTGTGAACTCTTTATACCAGCCGAATGGTGCCCTTATTGTATCTAGTCCCCTCCCCCTAATTCTGTTCTCGAGTTCTTTCAAAACTTCTAAAGCAATATCTGGTCCGGCAAGTTTTGTGCTCAAGTGCGCATATGGATATATGAGAATTTTTGAGGGGTTTATGTCCCTCGCAATCTTCATAATCTCTTCTGCGCCTAAAACTGCAGAATATTCATTGTCTTCGCGCTCAACACTCACAAAACACACAAGAGCGTTATCTACAGAGGCATTAAGTGGAATGTCTTCCTCAGCAAATTCCGTCCTTTCCCGACACTTGTATTCCATATGTTTAGCAT
>QMTG01000119.1 GCA_003649915.1 Thermoplasmata archaeon | reverse complement strand
GCCTTATAAGTGCCCACTCCCCCTCTCCTTAATGCCTTCTCGTCCAGTGTGACAGATTCTGACGCCTCGGGCGTAGCACTGCTTCCCACCTGTTTGCCGTTGGGTGCGTAGATGTAGAGGTCCATATCGGGTCGTGCTCCTCCGCCTCCAAGATATGTTAGATTTATGATTGCCATTGTTGCATTTTCCCCAATCTCGAACTCGTATTCTATTGCCATATATCCTGTTCCGCCATCGGGCAAAGATGTTGTTCCCTCTTCGTTTAAAACTTCCTTGGCAACTATTGTGTAGTTCTCACCCGCAGAAGGTGATGTGGGGGGTGGAGGTTGAACTATTGCGCCATAGGGCTCTGCCTGTATATGCGCTGCCCAGTATGAGAGGTCGAGGGCAAATATTGCTATTATTGCTGCAAACCCCACTATGCCGTAGGCGTTCTTTTTAACTTTGAACCACTCCGTTATGTCTCTGATTATCTTATCTATGTTCATCCCTACAATCACCATCAGACCATATAATGAATGGGATATTAATACTTTTAGATTTGGGAAAGAGAAAACCTTAACAGCCTTTATGTAGATGATTGAAAGCGCCTCAGCAATAAATCAGATATTGCACCAAAATTTTATTATACACGCCTTTTCATTATCACTATATAGGGTGGTTAAAGCCCATCATTAAAGGCTAATATGTATGGGGGTCTATTATGGACCTTGCCAGAAAATTTGCTAGAGTTGCCAGTCTGGCGCCAAAGAGCGAGATCGACCAGTTTGCAATGAACAAATTAAGGTCTGCGTATATTGAATACCGGAAGAAGAAGGGAAGTATAGCGTCAAAGTTCAAGCTTTATGTCAATGGCAAAAAGTATGAGACATTTTATGATGCTTTCGTGCTTGTGGATTCGCCCGACGAGATTTACCTTAAGTTTTACGGTCATGAGCGTACGGGCTGGAAGTTCGATGTGCCGGTAGTCAGGATGAAGATTTCTGGCGGTGGTGTGGGGGCAGTCGAGTACTACAAGAGAAAAGTTGGTAGTATAGAGGGAGGTTTTGTGGATGAGAAGGTTAAGACCATGGCGGGTTTCAGGGTGTGGGTCGAGCATGGGTATATACCACAGTCCATAAAGTCATATTCAAAGTACACCGAAGAACCTAAATGGCCCTCACTCATGCAGGTAAAAGATTTATGGGCTTTCATCAGGGAAAGGGGGGCGATACCATTCAAAATGAGAGTGTGCGCATACACAAACGAGGGGCGAATAACTTTCCATCTTGACCTCACAGAGAACGCTCAGTTACGCGATTTTAGGTCCTCTATAATATCCGATGGAGCACTTCGGAAAATTGACCCCCTTTATTACCTATACCTTGACCGTGCTTTATCATCCCATCTTATTCCAGAGTTGCAGAAGAAAATTCTAGAGGTGGTCTTTGAAAGCAAGGGGATGAGCGCGGGAGATATTGCTGTCATATTCAACATAACTGAGAGGATGGCAAACAACCATTTGAAGGGGCTCGTAAGAAGGGGTCTGCTGAAGGTGGAGGGGAAGCCACCAATGGAACAGTACGTTGCAGACTTTGAGTCTTTGCAAAAAACAAAGGGCATTATAAAGGAATGATTTTGCCGTTTCTTGCAGGTGACAGTTCAAGTCCATACTTACCATTTTTTACCTTAAAGTTCACGATGAGAATATCAGAGCCTAACTTTACTCTCTCAATCATCTTCACATCATCGTCCCATAGTGTTATTATTACCTCATCATCCCCATCTGTGGCGATTAGACGAGCAAGACGCCCTATAGTGCCATTATTTCTTCTAAAACTCCTAACATCAATGACCTCAAGGAGACGCAATCGCATATTCACAAAATCACCCCCGCGCAGGTCCCTTACCCTTGGGTGATATCCAGAGAGACATTTAAGTAACAATTCGTACGTTTCGCCATCAAGCGTCTCTTTCAACTTTTTCATAACATCAGATGCCGTGCTTTTCATGCGACCTCAACCTTTTTTTATACCTTAATTTCAAACTAGCTCATAGAGCATGATGGCTAAAGCGTTTGATTTTTTGTGTTTTTCACCGATATCTGCCATACCCCATGTAAATCCTTCTTACTCTTAGGATGGCATATATTAGTATCAATACGAGTAGTATTAGCACAAAAACATATATGGGTGTGTAATTTTTCTCGGTATACCCTATGTAAATCTTCATTTCATAAACGTTGTCCTCTCCATTTATTTCAATCTCGCTGTATTCTGGGTCCACCTTTACAACTATCACATGCTCCCCATCGCTATATGTTGTCCAGTTTATTGATACTTCCTTGCTACTATTCGCAACCAAATTCACATACTTTACCCCTATGAGAACATTATCAGCGTAAAAATAAATTGGCACATCATTTAAATCCACTTTTCCTGTATTCCTAACAGTAACCTTTATCGTTATAGGTCTTACAACACGTATGGTGAATTCCTTTCTTGCGCTGTCCTCGCTCGTGTCATTGTATGATTTTGCATTTATCACCAATTTCATTGTTTGCTCGCCTGCAGGTGCTGAAAGGTTTAGATGAAATATTCCTGTGGAAGACGTGCCGTTTTCTGGCTCAATTTTCGGGCTTCCCGTCCAGTTTTCGGGTATTAATGTGGCTTCAAAACTCCATTTTCCTCCATTTTCTGCCGGACCGCCACTCAACTTGAGCAAATACATGTTTTTGCTCCCTATAGCCACAACCATATCACCTTCCAAGGATATGCTCAGGGGCGATATTGCATTGGCGGTGATTGTGCATAGCAAAAAAATCGCAAGCAACGACCACAACACCCTTACCTTCTTTGCCATCTTCTTCTCCTCCGTGGTCTAGTGGTACCGAGCACGAGCAGGGATATTATTGCTAGGGTTATTATCACTGATGACACGAGAAATACATAAAATTCCTCATTGGAGGGCGGTGTTGTGCGTATGTTATTACCTTCCACCAATATCTCACCCTCAATACCGACATCAGGTCTTACCACTGCTAGATCGTATGTTGCACTCGCGCTGGAATTCTGAGAGACAACATAAATTTCCACAGTGCTGGGCATACCTTTTATCCTTTCTCCAGTTTTCTTTATTGTTATGTAGATCGCCTTGGAACTCTTCCCATCAATCTCCACGTTCTTTATAACATTTCCATCATCATCCGTCACACTAACATTCCATCCGAGCGCGTTCCACGTTTGAGCGTTTACCACAGTAATGTCAAAGTTGTCCGCATCGTTTCCAAGGTTTTTCACGTTTATAGAGTACTTTAATTCACCGCTCTTTATTTCTATCCTCCTGACGCTTCCCTCCTCAACACCAACACCAAAGACCCTACTTATATTGAACGAGACCTCCGCCTTCGCCTCAACTGCATTATCTTCCACGCACACTGCCTTTATCTCGGCCTTGTTTTGGCTCACTAGCGCATCCTTAGAAACAGTTATTGTCACATTTATCGTTACGCTCTCGCCAAAATCGAGCGTTATGTTGTTTTTCTCAAATTCAAAGCCCCAGTCATTTGGTGTTCCCTCAAGGCGTATGGTCTCTTCAGTGTTTCCTTGGTTTCTCACGGTTATTTTTGTTGTAACAGTATCCCCAGGGTACACGCTGAAAACTTCATCGGGCGATTGCACTTCAATTCCATACCTTTTGACAAGTTCCAGTTTGATCGTTTTACTCATATCGCGGCTTACGCTCAGGTTTACTGTTGCCTTATATTCCACGGAAACTCCATATTCTTTAGTATTATAAGCTATGTCTATTTCGTAGTCGCCTGCGGGCAAAAGAGCGGTAGCATACCCATCCACATCGCATCTTTGATGGT
>QMTG01000118.1 GCA_003649915.1 Thermoplasmata archaeon | reverse complement strand
TTGTAGCGTTGGCAGGTGATGTGAAGAATGAATCATCCGTCCACGTTGCCTTGATGCTCTACAAGGCAAGGGCGTTACGGACGCTGGGACTCAACACCGCCGCCAGAGAGGTCCTGACGGCAGCCTTGCGAAAGAAGCGTGGCCGTAGTGAAGAATTACTTCGGGCTCTCCGCTACGAACGGGCTTGTTTGTACGAGGACCTTGGCCAGCATCGCCGGGCCCGAAGCGAGTTCGAGAAACTCTACGCCGAAGCACCTGACTACGAGGACGTAGCCAAACGGCTTGGACTGTAATGGAAGTCCAAATCAATACCATTTTCGCTCTGGCAGGGAGGTAGTGCTCTTTGGATAAGATTATTAGGCATCAATGTGTTTGGTAATCTTCTGGCGTGAGAAACACGGTTATAAAGAAGATTGAAAGTGTGGTTGGGGTGCTAAAAGCGCAGAATATTCGCGAAAGATGGATAAGGAAAATCGCGAAGGTAAGAGTTTCTAAGCAGCTCTTTCGTAACACTGATTATAAGATGGGTTCGCGTACATTAACTGATGTTGAGAAATTCTCCGAGCCAGAGGTCTCCTGCTAGGTTGCAACAATACCCCACATTGCAACCAATGTTCCAAAATTTTTTGGAAATATCCTCGGATTCTATATATAAGTCAATCGTAGGCCAGAAGTAGCTGGTTCGAACAAGTATACTCCCTTTGCTATTTACATTATTCGGCAGGTCAAGCTACACATGGGGGCGATAAATGAATCGGTACAAACATTGTTGGACATAAAACGAGGCTGGAGAAGTGTCCATGTTTACTGGGTGTCGAAAATGTAGCCTGAAGGGACATCTTTGAATTTTTTCTCGCAATGATGATAGGCAGAGCGATGCCAATCAGAGGCCTTTGGGCGTGGTTCATGTATCTATTCTTCGTGGTTTACATTCCTATCGAGTGAATAAATTTTAAATCTCTGATGCTTTGTGTGTTCAAAATTCACCTTTCCCAATGCTGTAGGCTGTGGAAAATCTCTGTTGAATAACCGCCTTATGTAAGGCCACTATCTCTAACAGTGATAAAGTTGCCTTTAGTGAAATTTCTACCGGCCAGAGATATATTAGGATTTTTAGTTTTACTTTCATAAGGGGAAATCTCTTGACAAGTCTGAATCGCTTTCCAATACTTACCCTGCAGCATATTCGGATATTCGGATGGGATGGGTAAGTCGTCAATGGTGGGTATGATGAATTCCAACATATCTCTTACCTATCTAACTCTTCGCTTTTGGGCGATCTCACGAGGTGAAGGAACACTCCCTTCATTTCCAGGGCCAACGATTCGTGGTGCCTTTGGGCTATCATTGCGGAGAATCGTCTGCCATCTCACACATTCAACAGCAGATTGCAACACTTGCATCTTGAAGGGTTCATGTGCTTACAGTGTGATCTTCGAGGGCATACCCCCTGCAAATAGAATCTACTTGAGAAAATATCCACGTATACCCCAACCATTCGTTCTGCTGATAGAACCACAGAAGCAAAGAATTACCCTTAAACCCAATCAATACTTTACTTTTGGTCTTCGATTGTTTGGCCCGGCAACTACACTATACCCATACGTTATTCAAGCTACCATTTTAATGCTGAAACGTGGGCTTGGTAAGGAACGAGTGCCTTTTATACTGGAGAAAGTCTGTGATGAACAGGGCAATCTCATATTTCAAAATGGCAACACCTTTATTGCCACCATTCATCCTAATACCCTGACGATGGACGATAAGGTATCCCAATCGATTAAGCAAATTCGCATAGCCTTCCAAACACCTACACGGCTTTTAGTCAATGGAAAACTATCAAGGGCACCAACGTTGGAACAGATACTTCGCGCAATGGTCAGGCGAGTGCGCATCCTGCTTGCCTTCTATGGCAAAGGGGCAATACCCGATGTCCCGAAAAACTTATTGGATGCAACAAGACTATCACGACCAGTTAACGATATGTTGCATCCGTTTCACGTCTTTAGATATAGCGGACGGCAAAAACGACAAATGACCTTCAAGGGATTTATCGGAGAATGCACATATGACTGGCATGCAAATGATATAAATCCAGAGATCTGGCTTCGAGCGGCATCACTAGTTCACATTGGAAAAGCAACGAGTTTTGGCTTTGGCAGAATAGACTATGAGGTAATAGAATGAATGCTATAAACAGTAAACATAATAAGATAAAAACTTCAGAGTTTGCACTGGCAGGTTTGCTTCACGATGTAGGAAAATTGCTCCATCGAGCAAAAATTGATTTATTATCTAAAGAGACAATGCAAGAAAAACTCTGCCCACCTAACCATTCTCACAAACATGTTCTCTGGACATATGATTTACTAAAACATCTTCAAGATGAATATAAACTGCCCAGGGGCATAGATTGGTCTCGAGTATGCAATTTGGCAAGCTATCATCATAATCCAGGCAACGATCCCGAATACCAAATAATTGCTACTGCAGATAGACTTGCAAGTGCACACGAACGCATAAAGGCAGATGAAGAATACCACAATTTCCGCCAAGTATTCCTCGAAAATATTCTCAACAAAGTTGACATACATAAAACTATATCTGGGTTATCCAATGAGGGATATCAAAGTCAACAGCAAACTTCCCAAATGAATAGGACAAAAATAGGCTGGTATCCTCAATTGCTTTCTGTAAATGAAAAACTAATGCCTGTTGAAATTAACACACTGACCGAAGATGAATGTGTTCAAAACTACTGGAAGCCTTTGGCTGAAGGATTGAAAGAATCACTGTGTAGAATAGCCAACATTCCAGTCAATCTCATAGTGGCAGTTGTGCAATCTATCTGTGCGCAGTACTTGAGCTTTATGCCTGAATCTGCAATGGATAAACCCGATGTATCTTTGTTTGATCATAGCAAATTAACTGCAGCATTCGCAGCCGCCATTGCAAATTACTACTATAAAGGAGGCGGTTCTTTTACAGTCGAATCAGTAAAAGATTCCAAGGAGAAGAAGTTCCGCCTTGTTGTTGGTAATATTGGGGGCATACAAGATTTCATTTTTACCCAAGCTGCTGGTGTTACAGGTGGGTTTGCCAAAAGGTATCGCGCGAAGTCATTTTACATATCTGCTATTACTGAAGCAGCTGCATTATATTTGTTAGAAAGCGCTGGATTACCTCTGACTAACTGTATCATCGATGCAGGCGGTAGGTTTACCCTGCTCGTTGATGCAAGCCAGGCTACCCTTGATGCTCTTAGAAAGGCAGAAGCAGAAATACAAAAGCAATTGGTAGAAAAAAATCTTGGCTTACTCAAGCTATATCTAAACTACGATCTAACTGCATGTGGTGAAGATTTCGAAAAAACTGAAGAAGCCAAAAAAGGTAATTTTAGCAAACTGTATAAGCATTTAGAAAACCAATCTATTATAGCCAAACTTCGTCCTCTTGAGAAATATTTAAAAGAACAAAGTAAATGGAATGAAACCATCTACAAAATGGAATTTTGCGATAATTATGATAAGCGACTTTCTGAAATAGACAATAATATGAAAAGGATCGGTCAACGTCTTCCACAAGCAGCATACTATGCGTTGACAAAGCCCGACAATGGAATAGATGATAATCTTTCATCCGACAACTGTATCGATTGTCTCGGACTAAAACTATGTCTATGGAATGAAAAAGAGTTAGAAAAAGCTATTAGCAATGAAAAAGTACATAACTCGGTTTTTACTCTCTGGCGAATTCTTCCCCACCCCGACGATCATGGAAACTATGAAACCGACACATCGTCCTGGATTCCCAAACGGGTTAACGCAAACTATGTACCCGGTGTGAATGAAAAGGATAT
>QMTG01000117.1 GCA_003649915.1 Thermoplasmata archaeon | reverse complement strand
TGTTCCTGAGGATGCTTCAGAAGGGGTTTACTATTTCACGGATTTCTTGTACTACTACAACAATGATACAAAGGAGGGGCCGTTCTTTATTCCTGTTGGAGGCGACTCAGCAATTGAGGTTGTTAGTGCAGCTATAGAAGTAGATATATATGATAAAGACGGAGATGGGCACTGGGAGGCTGGGGAACTCATAACTGTTAACTGGACAGCTATTGGCGGTAAGGGTAATATAACGGTTTATAGAAAGAGCGAACAAGTTGAAGTTACTGGAAATACAAGTGATACTAATGGAACATTTACCTTTACTGCTGAGGAGGGAACGTATAGAATTATTGGGAACGTAACAGTCAGTAATGAAACAATAGAGGTTTACAATAAAACCTTTGTGGCGTATGCAAACGACTATCTAATATACATAGAAAGAACTAAACCTAAGACAGTGTTTGGTCTGAATGTTACGAAGACAGCGGTCATCGATGTAATTAACGCATCTGAGGTAAGTGTTAGCGTTGATGGTGCTCAGCCTGTAAGACTTCCAATGAATAAGTTTGAAAGACAGATTAATGAGGCGCCTGTAGATAAAGCAAATGTCTACGTTGACGATAGGGCAAACATAACCTTGCAGCCAGGCGAGGTAGCCAACCTGTTATGGCTGTGCAACGATAAGAGCAGCTTCGATTTCACGATCACTGCACCGGGCAAAGAAGGTATGGTTACAATGTTCAAGATCAGGGATGAGAACACGACTGAAGTCATAGAAGATCTGCTCAGGGATCAGACGATTGATGTAACAATTGATAAGGCTAAGCGGATGGCTGACAAAGTGTTTATATTTGGGTCTGGTGGCTTTGGGGTCGCAAACATCACTGATGGTGAACTTAAGGAATTTGCCAGTTATGGTGAAATGCCAGGTCTAACAACAAATCTATCTGAGAATATAGATAATTTCAAAGTTTTGCTTGACGAATTCTCACCAAATTACGCTGAATATTACTCTGAATTCATAGAGAGTTTGACAAGCGGAATCTATATACTCTCTGCGATAACAAAGGATCAGGATGTCGTTGGAACAGTTGCCATGGCAGTAATAATAATTACTGAGGGTAACGAGCCTGACGTTAAAACAGTCGTGAACGAGAGTGAGGCTGTAACTGTAAATTACTCAGATGCTACAAAGTCATGGGCATTCATGCTCAAGGACGAGCCGTACAACGTGACAGCAGAGTTCTACACATCTTTGAAGTTCCTTGAGGTTGACTCGATCAAAGCGGAGCTGGATGAATTGCCGTTAAGACCAATTTACTATGATGGATCAACTAAGATATGGATACCAGAAGGCTACGGGAAGGGTGCAGTTAACCGCACCGGAGGCTCAATTGCTATCGACACTTCAGACCTGCCGGTTGGAGATCACAAGCTATTCACGTTAGCTGTCAAGTATAACAAAGTCCAGTATGCAAAGGTTTATGATGTAGAGATCAAAGAAGTAGACAATCCACCCATGATAAAGCTGCTTAAAGCGAACAACGTTACGCTCATAAATGGAATGTCAAATGTCACATTAATAAACTTCATCGTCGTTGACGACAAAGCAATAGAAAAGATGTGGCTCGATGTAAACGGTGAAATGATTATAGACGGAGAGCTGCCAGAATCGGGATGGAATTATACGGATTATTACGATGTGGAATACGGATGGGTCAGTGAAACATGGGATGTTGTAATTCCGTACCTTGTTAGTAAGGAAGGAAATTACACAGTCAACCTAACAGCGCAGGATACCGGTGGCAATAAAGTGAGCAGAAACACAACGTTTACAGCAGAAGTTGATTATGTGCCTACAATTAACGTATTCGATGTTAGCCCCGCAAACGTCACCGTTGAATACAACACAACGACCAACAGTTACACGACAAACTCCACAACTTTAAACGTTAACGTTACAGATGAAAGCTTAGATGAAATTAAAATAGATGCGATATACCCGAACGGAACAAGAGTCAATTTGCTGACAAATACATCACCATCAAGCCCGTATGATACGAGCATAACGATAAACATAACAGAAGTAGCAGGAGTATACAACCTCACACCAATGCCCGGAACCTACATCTTAGAGTTGTCTGCAAAAGACACTGCTGGAAGCTGTAGTTATGGGCTGGCAACATTCAACCTAACAATTGAAACGATTGCTAATGTAAAAGTAGAGGCATATAAATCCAAAACCGTAAACATAACGGACAATATTCAGCTCAACGTAACATCTGGAGCAAATACTACAACACTTAATATAACCGTAGAGATAATCCCTGTAGTAATTCCAAAGGCGCCGACAGCGGCATTCGGAATTAACATAACTGGCGAAGCCGTGAACGCTGACGATGACATAATGCTCCTAAACATCACGTATGACTTTGTCGAACCACCAGAAGTCTTGTGGATGAACAAGAGTAATAATGAATGGGAGAACTTAACCCATCCAGTGGTTACAGTAAATGAAACAGCCAAGTTGATTACATTAAATCTCACAATGCTTGCCGGGAATCTTAACATGAATCTTACGTGGCTAATCCAAGACCCGATGTTTGCAGTAGCAAAAAAAGATACTACACGACCATCGCTAACAGTTTTAGCACCCGAATCAACCTATTCCAATCTAACTGTGAACTTCATACTCATAGCAAATGAATCGCTAAGCAAAGCCACCATAAAAATCTGGAATAATAGCTATAATATAACTGCGAACATGAACAAGCTAAACGCAACAGCCTACATATATCAATGGACTGCACCAAACGTTACTGTCAATACAATATACAACTACAATGTAACCGCATGGGATCTCGCAAATAATAGTAATTTCACAACAGGAACAATAACAGTAATGCCAACAGGAATACCCACCGTACCTCCACTAGACACAACTCCACCAGTAATAGACAGCTGGGAACCAACTGGCACGCTTGAGTTAACTCTGCCAGCGACTGTAACAATAAAAATTGTATGCCATGATAATACAGGCGCAAACGTTTCGGGAATTAACACTGGCTCTATCAAACTGATCTTCGATGGTAAAGACGTAAAGCCATCAATTACTCTCACTGACGGTAAATGCACAGTTAAATACAAAGCAACAATCAAGAGTGAAGGGGCATACAGCGTCAAATTCTACGTCGAAGACAATGCTGGCAATGGTGTATGGAGGAACTGGTCATTCATGGTTAAGAAAAAGCCACCGGTCGGAAAGCCACCAGTAGGCGGAGGAGTAGTAGTAGCACCACCACCGATCAACGTCCCAGTAGACCCAACAACCGGCGTGGTAACTTCAACAACAACATTAACTGTTGATGGTGCAACATTGATAATTCCAGAAGGGACAATCGTAAAGGATGCGGAAGGCAACCCGCTCTCAACTTCGATTACTATGCTGTATATACCAGCAACCGCAGAGAGGATTGGTGCGATTGCAGCATACGATTTCGGGCCGAGTGGAACGACGTTCTCACCGCCAATTGACCTTGTGATTGCGTATGACCTGGCAGATATACCAGCAGGATACGCAGAATCCGACCTTGTGATCAGGATGTGGGATGGTACTGCCTGGATTGACCTTCCAACGACTGTGGACACGGTGGTTCATACTGCAACCGCGAAGGTATCGCACTTCACGATATTCGCGCTCTTCGCCGCACCAAAAGTAGTTCCAACACCAACACCGCCAGTCGTAACACCAACACCAACAATTCCACCGGTAACGCCAACACCAACGCCAACACCACCGGTCGTACCGCCAAAGATACCATGGACTTTGATCATCGGTATAATTATTGCAGTGATCGTCATTGGCGTAGTAGCGTATTACTTCTATAC
>QMTG01000116.1 GCA_003649915.1 Thermoplasmata archaeon | reverse complement strand
AGTATATATATTTCATTATTTTTTCTGTATACGACAACAGCGTCCACGGCGTTCTCTAAATTATTCACCACTCTCGCCCTTGCCAGAGTGCTGATGTCCTTGATGATGGTTTGGGGATCCCTCAGCCCCTTAAGTTTGACCCTCCGCCTCGCCACAGCCTCTACAACAAAATACTCTCCATTGTTCTCGATAATATCTCCAACCCTTATCCTCGGAAGCCTTACAGAATATGTAACCCTATATACTTCCCTGCCATCCCTTCGCCCAACTAATTTTGGGGATACCTTAAGTCTGGCGGAGAACTTTTTTGCCAGCCCCTCCGCAATCTTCTTTGCCAACAAACTTGAACTTAGGTAAAAGTCCTTTCCGCCCCTCACATCCTCTTCCTTTGTTATAAAAACACCCCTATCCCTTTCCGACGCTTTTACAACCTCTCTCCTGATAGTATTACTAATATTTTGAATTTCGTCACTATCTGGCACCCTTCCCTCCCCCCTTATCTGTATTATTGCCTCATAGTAATTCCCAAACTTCCTACTGCACACCTTGCATGTTGTCCTGTGCACGTTCACAACAACATGGCCATGGCGATGCAGGATAAAACCGTTTATTTTCACATCCACGGCTACATCTGCACTCATCCTAGCAATACTCTCCTCATTTAGTTTTGACCTAAATGCAAGCACCTTTACACCCTTCTCAACACGCATTTTTTTCCTTATAAGTTCGCTTACCACAGCACCAATATCCACATCCCATACCCATCTCTTCCCAACCATTATCGCACCGCAGTGAGCACACACCGTTATGTCAACCTGCTGCGGGAAAAAAACACAGGGCACTCTCTCATCAAAGCACTTAATACACATTCCATGGACAATCTCGCCCTCTGCACCGCAAACAACGCACACCCCCTTACCCGTTTCCTCATCTCTATTATGCATATTCATGGACATTTTGCTCACCACATCCTAGCCATCTGAGCATGGGGGACGCCCGCTATGCGAATAACGCACTCGGGGTTTATAAACCCACCCCTTATAGCGAGATTTACAACGTATTCCCCCACAAGGTTGGCTATCGTCGCAATCTTCATTGAATTCAGGAAAACCTCATCGCTTACCCTCATATCACCATAAAAATTTGGATCAACATATATATGAATATTTCCCTCTCTAAACTCCTTCCCCAAAATATTCTCATCACAGGCTGCCAATAGCACCTCCTGGCTCGTTGTATAAATCTTCATCACAATCATTCATGCACCAGCCGTTTTTATTCCCCTATAACTCTCAAATAATACCCCGTTTTCGGCATATAAATCTCGCCCTCTTGTCTCAATTTTCTCAGTATATCTCTGGCCTTTCCTCTGTCAATTCCCTCCTTCTCCGCCTCTGCAATAATGTCGTCTTCGGATACAGGCACAGGTCTTTCCCCACCAATAGTGCTGAGCATGTCAATGATGTCCAATATTTTTCTTATCTCCGACCTTCTTTTGTGACTGATGCCAGTTATAACCTTATCAATGTCAAACACTCCCTCCTCCATTGCAACCTTTCTGAGCGAGTACTCCACGATTTTTATTGCCCTCTCTGCGTCTTCCTTCTCCACTCTCTTGCTCAGCCTCATTCTAGCACTCGCCTCTGCAAGGCGAACGAACGCTTCCAACTGCCTGACTGTCATGGGTATTGCTTCCATTTCCTTACCGCCGCTTTTAGCCATATTTCTGACCCTGACATAGTACTCCTTTAGCGCCTCCTTCGCATCCTTTGTCATTACGGGAAATACGTTCTTCTTCGCATATGCGATATATTTTCTGAGCAGTTCTGGGTCTATTGGGGGCTTTACTTCCCTAACCTCATGCTTTTCAAGTTCCTCTTCATCAATCTTACCGCGCTCCAATTGTTCGGAAAGCTCACCGTACAGGTGAACATTAAGAATGTGCTCCGAAATTTTAGCGTCCTTGTCTGCATCAGGCCTGTCCGTGATGAGAAATATCAGGTCAAAACGTGACAAAAGAGCAGGGGGTATGTCTATTTGGTCAGCAAGGGGCCTTTCAGGCTCTAAGGAGAACCTCCCGTACTTAGGATTGGCTGCACCGAGTATAGCACATCTGGAGAGCAATGTAGTGTTAATCCCTGCTTTCGCCACGGTTACTGTCTGCTGCTCCATGGCTTCGTGCATGCTGCTCCTGTCCTGCGGGCTCATCTTGTCAATCTCGTCCACGCACGCGATGCCCAAGTCTGCAAGAACAAGTGCTCCAGCCTCCAGTGTCCAACGACCAGTGCTCTCATCCCTTATGGCTGCTGCTGTAAGCCCTGCAGCAGAACTGGACTTTCCTGATGCGTATATACCTCTAGGGGCAAGCCTTGATATGTAACGCAATAATTGAGATTTTGCAGTACCTGGGTCTCCAACGAGGAGAATGTGAATATCCCCCCTAATCCTAGTATCCTTGAACTCCTTTGGGATGCCGCCAAACAACTGGAGGGCAAGCCCCTCCTTCTCCTTCTCCATGCCATATATTGTTGGTGCAATGGATTTCACAATCTTCTCCACAATATCCTTGTCCTTCGCCAACTCCAAAATCTTTTTCTCGTCCTCCGGGCTTATATAGGTTTCCTCCCACTCCCTCGTCTCTATATCTATCGAGTTTATCTTCATCTGCATGTCAAATATTGTCCCCAGCGTTCTTAATCGTGGCCTCACCCCAAGTATTATCCCGTTAAGCACAACCCTGTCCCCGGGAGTAACAAGCCCGGCAATATCATCATGTGCTATTCCCCTCAAAAACTGGGGCTGCTCTCCCCCCCTCAACCCCTCGGGCTTTTCCTGTATTTCCACAATTTGCACGTCCATATACTTGGATTTCTCGGGTATGAACCTGAACCTTGTGGCAGAGGCACTTTTACCGCACGCATAGCACTCCATGGGCTTCTTGAACTCATAATCTTCCTGCGGCTCGTATATTATGCCGCCACATCTCATGCACTTGAATGCAGCCTCAACAATCTTTGGTCTTACAATATCAGCCTTTCTGACAATTCCATCAACACTCACAAACTTGCCCAGATGTATGCTCCTTATCTTCCTTATAGGTGTCCTCCAAGATGCTGGTATATTTTTAACCCTCACATGGAGTTTAACCTTTTCCTGCAAGTCCTCAGGTAAAAAATCCCTGACAACACCCTCACCCACTTCAATTGTGATTAACGGCTCATCAAGCAGTTTATTCATCAACTCCTCGCTAAACTTGGCAATATCCATGAATTCTATATACACGCTCCTAACGTCAGGATAGCGATCAGCAGCCTCATATATCCTTCTCTCATACCCGTAGTCTTCGAACAGCATGCGCCATAGCTCTTTTACATTTTCCTCAGCGCCTTCGCCGACTTCCGCCCCAATTACTTCCTCTTCCATGCTCCCACTCAAAACATAATGTGTTAAGCATTATTTAGGATTTGTTAATTTCCATAGTCATAATAAATTATTATAGATTAAAATATTCTTGAGTATTCCAAACATACAACTATGGCATCATGTTTAATGCCGCTTCACACATCCCAATAAACATAACACACCTTACACCAACATTAAAACAGTTTACTAAAAAGGCATAAACACGCTAAGCAAATCCCCAACACACCCTGTTAGTTGCTAGGCGACAATAACATGGCACGCTACATGATAGCGCCAAAACCCCATGAGGAAGTGTATTAGGCGTTATCTTAATGTTTTACATCATTGTCTTTTTTAATCGTTCGAGGGCATTCTGGTAGTTCACCTGTTTCATAATATTCTTTAAATCGTTCTAACCAACGAGGATCTTTACGGCTTTTAATAAACTCAACGAACTTTGTAAGCCTGTCCATGGTCT
>QMTG01000115.1 GCA_003649915.1 Thermoplasmata archaeon | reverse complement strand
GTGGACCTCCTGGACACGCCAATAGAGGCTCGATCATTCATACCATTTGTTCTGGAAAATGCTGACGAAAAAATAAACGTGCTTTTCGTGGCAAACAACTCTCCAATTGCCGGGAAGACCATAAAATCCCTGGACTTGGAGTCTCACGGCTTAAAGGTAATAGCGCTGAAGAGAAAGAATAGATGGATTTACGACCCTGAGGAGGATATCACTGTCAGGGGTGGGGATATGCTAATAGTGCGTGGTGTCCAATCCGCGTATGAGAAACTCAGGGATTATGTGGAGGGAACAGTGAAATGACAAAAATTAGCGATATGATACTTGAGATGAAGAATAAATCGGAACTCATGCTTGACCTTGCATACTCTGCCCTACTATACAATAACGTGGAAATAGCACAAGAAGTTATGGCGCTGGAAAACGAGGTTGATGAATTGCTTCAGATGGTTCAGAAGGAGGCGATATCCTTGGCTATTGAGGACAAGAACGTGGAAAGAACGCTCGTGATAACTCGCCTAGCAACAAGCATTGAGAACGTTGCAGATGCCGCTGTGGAAATAGCAGATGTTGTGATAAGAGGCGTTGAGCTTCCAGAAGTGTTCCAGATGAGTGTGATGGACTCCGATATAGTGTTTGAAACATTTGCAGTTCAAAAGGGCAGCATGCTTGATGGGAAAACTCTAGGTGAGATAGAGTTGGCGAGCAACACTGGCATGTGGGTGATAGCAATAAAGAGGGCTGACCACTGGATATACGGTCCTGATGAGAACACAAAAATATTGGCGGGCGATGTACTCTTTGCAAGAGGACCTGCAGAAGGTGAGGAAAAGCTGCGAAGGTTGTGCGCTGCTTTGTATTCAAAGTAATTTGAGAAAAAGGTAAAAATTGCTTATGCATGATATGGGCGTGAGGTGTATAGCGATGAGAATTACATGGCTTGGTCATGCGGCATTTTTGCTGGAGTCTGGCGGTAGGAGAGTGCTTATAGACCCGTTCATAACAGGAAATCCAGTATCGCCCGTGAAGGCTGAGGACATTGAGTGCGATATAATAGTGGTAACTCATGGCCATGCCGACCACCTCGGCGATGCAATACCGATAGCGAAAAGGACAGGAGCAACAATATTTGCCATATACGAGATTGCAGTCTACGCCCAAGAGCACGGTGCCAAGGCTGAGGGAATGAATATCGGGGGGACGATGGAGGCGGAGGGCGTGAGTATATCCTTGGTTCCTGCCTGGCACTCCTCAAGCTACGAGGGCAGATACCTAGGCATGCCGTGTGGTGCTGTTGTGAAGATGAAGGATGAGCGCACAGTCTACCACGCAGGCGATACCGGGTATTTCAGTGATATGCAGTACATTGCCACAAGATACGACCCAAAAATCCTCATGTTACCCATAGGCGGTGTTTATACAATGGACGCCCGCGATGCTGCTGAGGCTGTAAAACTATTTAACGCCGAATATGTGGTTCCAATGCACTACCGTACATTTCCCGTGCTTGCACAGAGTGCTCAAGAGTTCGTATCCCTGGTAGGCGATAGGGCAAAGGTGCTCGTGCTCAATCCCGGGGAAAGCATAGAGGTATAAGGGAGAAAAGCCAATATGGTCTCTGGAAGAATAGACTGGAACAGGGTCTTGCTCAGACTATTCTACATACTATTTCCATTCTTTATCGCTAGTGTTTACATTATGGGGATATACGCTGTATACCCCAAGGAAATATTCGTGATAATTGGTGCAGCAATGCTTGCATACTTTTTTCCACCAGCAGGGAAAGAGTCTGTAATACCAATAACTATGGGGTATCTGCTTGCCATGAACCGTCCCGTGCTGGAATCTGTTCTTCTCGTAGCAACATCGATAGCCTTTGTTGATATAGATGTAGCACTCTTCCTCGCATGGAACTTCGACCTAGCCCTTAAAATACCTCTTGTGGGGCGATTTATTAGAAAAGTTGAGAGCAAGGGACATAGCATAATGGCGCGTAGAAAAATGCTTAACTGGAGTGCTTTTCTAGGTCTCGTTTTGTTCGTTATTGTGCCTTTTCAGGGAAGTGGTGCACTCACCACAACAATAATTGGAAGAATGATTGGGATGGAGAAGTTCAGGGTGTTCTTGGCAATAACCATAGGTGCGCTTCTCGGCTGTTATATGATAGCAATAGGTGTGGGATACGGAATATCGTATCTCGGGCTCTGGGTTGTTGTGCCAATCGTCGCACTACTGGCAATAATTTTATTCGTATCCACAATAATAAGGGGTGAGAAAGGGGATAAGTAATGCTTGAAAAAGATGCACAAATAAGTCCAGAGAGGATCAAAAAAGAGTTAATAAGGACATATGGGGCGATTGTAGAGCATTTCAATGTTACTAGGAGGTATCCCTGGCCGGAAACCATAATGTTCAGCAAAATAGTGCCTAAGGGGTGCACAGTGCTTGACCTCGGATGCGGGAATGGCAGGAACGCCATATATTTGGCAAAAAAGGGCCATAAGGTAATAGCGGTGGATTTTTGTCCAAAGATGATAGAAGTTGCTAGAAGAAATGCGAAAAAGGCAGGGCTTGAAGAAAAAATAACCTTTATTGTTGCTGATGTTGTGAACCTACCACTTAATAACTCGCTGGTAGATGCGGCGCTTTACATAGCAACGCTTCATCATCTTCCAAGCCTTGAAGAAAGGAGAGAAAGTATTCGTGAATTGAAGCGTGTGCTCAAGGGGGGTGGTCTAGCCCTTATAAGCGTGTGGGCGATAGAGAGCGAAGACTACAAAAAGCATAAAAGGTACAGGGTTGATTACATGGAGGAAGGGGATGTGCTTGTGCCGTGGAAAAGGCAGGCAGATGGTAGGATATTCTACAGATACTATCATTTCTTTGCCGAGGAAGAATTCAGAGGTCTTGTCACGCAGGAGAATTTAAGAATTGTTGAGTTCTTTTATCATGCAGGCAACCATTACGCGCTGCTGAGGAAGGTGTAACCCTGCATGTACCTAAGAATGTTTGACCCTTGGAAATCTCCAATGTGCACATGCCCGCCAAAGTACAGCCTTGCACCATATACAGGATGTGGGCATGCCTGCCTATACTGCTATATAACCTCGTACATACCTAGGGCTTTTGAGCCCAGAAAAAAGAAGAATTTTATCGGCGTGCTTGTAAGAGATCTCAAGAGGGCTGACAAAAACATCCCAATATCTATGTCCAATAGTTCGGATCCTTATACGCCTCCCGAGAAAGAGTACAGGATAACCAGGGCTGCCCTAAAAATAATCATATCGCATGGCTTCAAAGTCCTTATAACAACAAAGTCTAATCTCGTGGTACGCGATATTGATTTGTTAAAGAAGGGTGGAGCACTGGCAATGACAATAACAACAATGGATGATAGAATAGCAAGGACTATTGAGCCAAAAGCGCCCTTGCCAAGGGAGAGGGCGGAGGCTGTGCGAAGGGTTGTTAGCAGCGGTATTGGCGCAATAATAAGACTAGACCCAATAATTCCAGGGGTAAACGATGATTACGACTCCCTGCTCGCTGTTGTTAAAACAGCAGAAAAATGTGGTGCTTCGGGTATAACAGCATCCACATTCAAGCCCAGACCTGATTCGTTTAAAAGAATGATTAGGGCTTTTCCAGAGCACGAAAAAGTGTGGAGGGATCTTTATACGCAGAGGGTTGGAAACACGCTTTACGCCAATAAGAAATACAGGCACGAAATCATGAAAATTGTGCGTGAGATATGTGATGAGCACGGTCTAACATTTGCTACGTGTCGCGAGGGGTTTTTGTCCCTGCATACGGCACCAAGCTGTGATGGAACGCATATGCTTGGGGCAAAGTTTATTTAGCGCCTCGTGATGAAATATCGAGTCATGCATCCAGT
>QMTG01000114.1 GCA_003649915.1 Thermoplasmata archaeon | reverse complement strand
GTAGTACAGTTATACCGAAATGGAGATTAAGTCAAACAAAACACCGTTAGGCTTTCCTATAAATACCAAGAGACCATTTTACCATGGTATGCGGTGTGATAAGTGCTCTGGTAGGGCAGTGGAATATGTGAAGTACAGCGGTATGCATCTGTGTAGCAGGCACTTTATCGAGTTTGTGGAGAAGAGGGTCAAGAAGGATTTGAGAAGACAGTTTAATATAAAAGGTGCAAGGCTTGCGGTGGCGATGTCTGGGGGAAAAGATAGTACACTAGCGTTACATCTAATACATAAGATATACGGAAAACACAGAAATGTTGAGATTATTGCAATAACGGTGAATGAGGGGATTGGTAATTACAGGGATGAAGGGATAAAGATTGCTCAGAAAAACTGCAAAATGCGTAATATAGAGCATATAGTGGTGAGTTTTAAGGAAAGATATGGAGTAACTGTAGATGAAATTGCCGCTGGGGAGAGAAAGTACGGTGTTTGCACATACTGTGGTGTGTTGCGCAGAAAGTTGCTAAATATTGCCGCTAAGGAGATTGGAGCGGATTACCTGATACTCGGAACAAATTTGGATGATTATTCTCAGTCTATACTCATGAACTTTGTAAGAGGCGACTTGGAAAAACTCGCACGTCTTGGTCCTCATAGAAAGAGAATGGAGGGCTTTGTGCCCAGAATTTTCCCGCTGAGAACAATTCCAGAAAGGGAAAACTACCTCTACGCCTTGCTCACAGGCATTGAGTTTCTTGATGCAGAATGCCCATATGCCAAGTACGCTCATAGAGGAATATACAAAGACATAGTATACAATCTTGAGTATAATACACCGGGAACAAGACATTCGTTGCTGAAGGCCTATGAGATAATCCAACCTTATTTGGAAGAGAAATTCAGGGGGATAAAAATGAATAGATGCACTGTTTGCGGCGAGCCAACCCCAAACATTGTGTGCAAGGCGTGCGTGCTTTTGCAAGAGGTGAAAGGCGTTGGCTAGAGCAAAACATACCGCAAAAATAAGCGTGGTGCTTGTTGAAGTAAAATCTCCCGGGAACATTGGAGCGATAGCAAGGGTCATGAAAAACTTTGGATTTCACGACTTGCGTCTCGTGAACTGTGCACCGTTTGCAGATGAAACGTACATGCTGGCAATGCATGCTAGGGATGTTTTGGAAGAATCAAGAAGGTTTGATACGCTCAAGGATGCAACTGCAGACCTAGATTTCGTGGCAGCGACAAGTGCGAGGAGTAGTGACAAGGAAAACGAGTTTATCAGGCATGCAATAAGCCCTAGAAAGTTTGCAGAAATCGCGATAAAGTCAGGGGCAAAAATAGGGATAATGCTTGGAAGGGAGGACTACGGTCTTATGTTGCATGAGCTCAGAATTGCAGACTTCCTTATCACAATACCTGCATCCCCTGAGTACCCTGTCATGAACGTATCTCATGCTCTTGCCATAATACTTTACGAACTTTACATGAGCCAAAGAGATACTAAGCCCAAGAGAAGAGAGTGCACGGCGGAGGAAAAGGAAAGGCTCATTGAGCAGTTTGTTAAAGTCATGAAAATTTCGGGTTTTCCAGAGTATAAATGGGACAAGACTGAGGTGATGTTCAGAAAAATGATAGCAAGGGCTATGCCAACAAAATGGGAGTATCACCGATTAATGGGTGTGCTCAGCACAATTGAAAAAGCCCTCAAACGAAAATAATAATTATGGGTGTGGTTTTAGGTATCCGTATGAGCGATCTGCCCTTTCTCACAATGGACGATGTCGAGTTCGGGGATCTCAGGGTCTTACTAAGGGTTGATATAAATTCTCCTGTTGACCCAACGACGGGCAAGATACTCGATGACACAAGAATGAGAGAGAGCCTTGCAACAATAAACGAACTCAGGGACGCTATGGTAATTATTCTTGCCCATCAGAGCAGACCGGGAAAGGACGATTTTGTACCCCTTGAAGAGCATGCAAAGTTATTATCGTCCCTTTTGCAAAGAAGTGTGGACTACGTTGACGATTTGTTTGGAAGTAAAGCGCTGGATGCGATAAAAAAGATGGAAGCAGGCGACATTTTAATGCTGGAGAATACGAGGTTTTACGCGGAAGAGATTGCACTGGCAGGAAAGCCTCCAGATGTGCAAGCAGGGACGCATATAGTAAGGAAGCTAAGCCATGCATGTGATGTTTATGTAAATGACGCATTTGCCGCAGCCCACCGCTCGCAGCCCACTCTCACAGGCTTTGCCCATGTCATGCCCTCTGTTGCAGGCAGACTCATGGAACGTGAGGTTAGGAATCTGAATAGATTTTTGAGGAGTGATGAAAAGCCTGTTATTGCAGTCCTCGGCGGTGCAAAAGTAGAGGACTCCATAGCGGTGGCTGAAAACTTGCTAAAGAGAGGCGTAGTTGACAAGGTTCTGACTACAGGTGTTGTAGCAATATTGTTCTTACATGCGGCTGGTTATGATATAGGTGCACCAAACAGGGAGTTCATAAGTCGAGAGATTGAGAAATGCGATATGTATGTTGAGAAGGCCAAGGACATGATAAAAAAATATGAAGAGAAGATTGAAATGCCAATGGATGTAGTTATGAACGTTAATGGGTATAGGAAGGCACTGACCATAGATAAGTTTCCGGCAACCCACCCAATATTTGATATAGGTCTCGACACCATTGCCCACTACTCAAACATAATAGAGAGTGCTGGTAAGGTCATACTAAACGGTCCTGCAGGAGTATTCGAGCTCCCAAACTTTTCCCTAGGAACTGTTGAAATATTCAACGCTGTGGCTAGGTGTGAGGGATTCACCGTAGCAGGTGGAGGACACACCGTGGCCCTTCTACGCCAACTGGGTATTGGAAACAACATAGACCACATAAGCACCGGGGGTGGTGCTCTCATAACTTATCTGTCTGGAAAAACAATGCCTGTTATTGAAGCCCTAGCCGAGGCTAGGAAGAAGTACACGAGTGGTGGTTACAAGTCTCAGGTTTGATGGAGGGGATTGTATGGTGGTAAATAGAATAAAAACGTATGTTGAAGGTTTAGACGAAAAAATAAGTGGTGGTGTGCCTGAACACTCTGTAGTGCTAATATGTGGGAGAGCAGGAACAATGAAAACATCACTGTGTTTCAGCATACTAAACAACAACGCGCTCAACGAGCAGAGAAAATGCTTATATTTGACTCTTGAGCAGAGCAGGGAGAGTGTTATGGAGCACATGGAAAATATGGGGATAGTTCCATGCAAGGAAAACGTTACAATCCTCGACCTCGGCAAAATAAAAAAGGAAATGCTTGAGGGTGAGGAGGGGATTGGCTATGCTGGGCAGCAAAACTGGTTCCGTATAGTTCTTTCCCTTCTCGCAAACTACAAGAAATCCTTCGGGTGCGAACTCTTTGCCTTAGACTCGCTGCCTGCTCTTTATACACTAACCGAGATTAGAAATCCGAGGGCGGAGTTGTTCTATTTCTTTGAAAAACTGAGAGAGGCAAAGGTCACAACCTTCCTAATATCCGAGATGCCGGCGGACAGGGAAATATACGGGCTCTATGGTGTTGAAGACTTTCTTTGTGACGGAATAATATCAATATTTCCGAAGAGGAGAGAGAATGTGACAAACCTTTACTTGACTGTTGTGAAGATGAGAAAAACAAAGCACGATCGCAGCATGTTCCCACTAATATGCGAAAACGGAAAGTTTGAAATAGTGATAAACTATTAAAATCACAGCGCCACCGTAGCTTAGCCCGGTAGAGCGGGTGACTTGTAATCACCAGGCCGAGGGTTCAAATCCCTCCGGTGGCTTAAGGTAGTAATAAGGTGTTTACAAGCCAGGATTTGAGAGACGGAAAGGAGCCTTTAGGTAGCAAAAAGGTGGCCTTTCCGTCGAATCATAATCCCTC
>QMTG01000113.1 GCA_003649915.1 Thermoplasmata archaeon | reverse complement strand
CTTTGATTGCACTGGATAATATGCGACAGGGACCGTTCGGCGAGAGGCCAAGGAGTGGGCTGAAGAAGGTGGTAATATGATGGAATACGAAAGAACTGGCATATTACGCCCTGACGAAATCCCAATACCGTCCGAGGATAGGCTGAGGAGGGGTCCCGTCGCAATATTCGAGTGCCCACAGGAAATTCCATGTAATCCCTGCGTGGACTCATGCCCTGTGGGCGCGGTGAGCATGGAGAATATCAATTCCCCACCAATTGTGGATTATGATAAATGCATCGGGTGCGCTCAGTGCCTTCGCGTATGTCCTGGCTTGGCAATATTCCTCATCGATCTCAGCAAGGGAGACCACGCCCACATAACAATCCCCTACGAATTTCTTCCATTGCCTAAGGAGGGCGATATGGTTGATGGCCTTAGCAGGGACGGAAAGCCCATATGCAAGGCGAAGGTTGTGCGCGTGTTGTTGAGCGATGAGGGGACAAACCTTGTTACTATTGAGGTTCCGAAGGAGCTGTTCATGGATGTAAGAAACATAAGGGTGAGAAAATGAAGGATACCATAATAATATGCAGGTGCGAGGATATAACGTATGATGACGTGGTGAAGGCCATTGAGGAAGGATATGACGATATTGAATCACTAAAAAGAAGGTTGCGCATAGGCATGGGTCCATGCCAGGGCAGGACATGCATACCACTTGTTATGAGAATACTTGCACAAAAAACTGGAAAAAATCGGGAGGAAATAGAACCACCTACCCATAGACCACCATTAACCCCTGCACCATTTGGGTTGTTTGTAGGCGATGAAGATGAAGGATAAGGCAGAGGTCGTGATAATAGGCGGAGGCGTTAACGGCTGTGGTCTTGCGTATGTATTGGCAAAGAATGGAATGGATGATGTAGTGGTGGTTGAGAGAAACTACCTGGGCAGTGGTGCAACTGGAAGGTGTGGTGGGGGTATAAGGCAGCAGTGGAGTACTGAGGAGAACATTAAACTTGCCATGGAAAGCGTGCGCGTGTTTGAAAAACTAAGCGATGAGCTGGAGTACGATATAGAGTATGAGCAGGGGGGATACCTGATCCTGGCAATAACAGAGGATGAGGTTGAGCAATTCCGCAAAAATGTGGCATTACAGAACTCTCTAGGCCTTAATAGCAAAATGTTGAGCCCTGATGAGGCAAAAGAAATTGTGCCCTACCTTGATGAAAATGAATTCATTGCAGCCACTTTCTGCAATACTGATGGGCATGCAAACCCTTTCAGGGTTGTGGAAGGTTATGCAAGGATGGCGAAAAAACTTGGCGTGGAAATATACACGCACACAGAGGTTAAGGGCTTTAAGGTGGATCATGGAAGGATTGTAGATGTTGTAACTGATAAGGGCGTAATAAGGGCCAAGTATGTAGTAAATGCTGCTGGTGCATACTCGGCAAGAATTGCAAAGATGGCTGGCGTGGAACTGCCCAACAAGCCCTACAGACACGAAATACTTGCCACAGAGCCTTATGAGCATTTCCTAGACCCGATGGTGATTTCGTTCCATTACGGAATATACTTCAGCCAGACAAAACACGGTGAGATTGTGGGGGGAATAGGAGACCCTGAAGAAAAGCCCTCCTATAATATACGGTCAAGCATGCGTTTTGTTACAAGAATGGCGAGGGTGATAACCAAACTCATGCCTGTGTTTAAGAATATAAACATAGTTCGCCAATGGGCTGGGCTTTATGATGTAACACCCGATGCCCGCCCAATACTTGGACCTGCGGACACTGTGGAAAACTTTTTGCAAATAAACGGCTTTAGTGGTCATGGATTTATGATATCACCCGCCGTGACGCGAATAACGGCGGACTATATACTCTACGGCAGAGAGGATGAAATGCTCAGAAAATTAAGCATGAGCAGATTCAAGGAGGGAATTGCAGAGAGGGAAGCGTCGGTTGTTGGATGACTGAAATTTAACCACGGTTTAATTTTAGTACAACTAAAATTGAATTGCAGTTTAATTTTGGTAAGGTTTATATACCTCCATATAAATTCCCTAGTATATGTATGTTGAGAGGGAAATCACTCAGCGATTCAGGAAGATTGCCGAGCATTATGGCGTGGTTGCAGTTGTTGGCCCGAGGCAGGCGGGTAAGACAACATTTCTAAAGGAGATGATTAAGGGTGTGAATGCATCGTATGTGCTTTTTGATGACCCGGATGCTAGAGAGTTGTTTGAGGCTGATGTCAAGAAGTTTAGAATGCAGTATCTGGATGGATACGATATTGGTGTGCTTGATGAAATACAGTACTGCAAAAATGCGGGAATTAACCTTAAATATTTGGTGGACACAGGCTCAAAATTATGGATAACGTCATCATCAGAAATTTTGCTCAGAAAGGAGGTACTATCATACTTGGTGGGACGAGTATCCATCATCAGGCTTTATCCGTTTTCGTTTACCGAATTTTTGAGGGCAAAAAGGGTGAGGAGTCTTAGTAAGGGGATGATGAAGAGGTTTGCATGGGAACACATATTATACGGGGGTTTTCCGAGGATTGTTTTAACGGACGACATTGAGATGAAAAAAGTCATGCTCAGAGATTTGTACGAAACCATGATTCTAAAGGATGTTGCCAGAACCTTTTCCCTTAACGACATCGAGGCTGTTGAGAGGGTGGTAACATATTTGGCGATAAACACATGCACTGTATTATCCTATACTAGCATATGCAAACATCTGGATATTTCTTTTCAAACACTGAAAAAATACCTAGATGCCCTGGAAAAGAGCTATTTTATAAAACTCATTAGACCATTCTTCACAAACAAAACAAAGGAAATTACAAAACAGCCAAAGGTGTGCTTTATAGATACGGGGTTGAGGAACGTTATTGTCAAACAATATCCCAATGAGCCCAATGGCAGATTATTTGAGAATTATGTATTCGCCGAACTTATAAAGGCAGGTTTCACACCAAAATACTGGAGAACGAAGGCGGGTGCTGAGGTAGATTTTGTTGTAGAGGTCGAGGGAGAAATTATACCGGTGGAGGTAAAACTTACATCTGAACTGAGAGCGGATAGAAGTCTGATGGCGTTCATAGAGAGATATAGGCCGCAAAAGGCGTTTGTAGTGACTTATGCGGGCGATTGTGGTGAGATTGAGGCGAGAGGATGCAAGATAAAATTTGTTGATGTTGGTGGGCTAAGTAATGCTATGATGAGATATTAATCATGGTGGCCGAGATGTGACACAATCTCCCTTGGACTTGCAATTCTTATATTTTGGAAGGCTTTTAAATTAAGATCATCAGTAATTATAATTCCCAAGACTCCCGTCTCAAGAATTGTGTTATAAAACTTTCACCCCGTTTTTCTCATATCTTGTATTGCCTTCATTATGTCTTCCCTTTTAATTCCTCTTTTCTTTGCAAATTCCTCCCCCCACCTTAAAAGTTTATCAAACTCCTTTTCTGTGGGCAATTTTATGCGTTTCAATATTATGACATCTCCTTTACCATATACTGCGAATATTTCCCCTGTCTTTAGTCCCAGCATTTCCCTCAGGGCCTTAGGCACAACAATCTGACCCTTTGACGATAATTTTGTGAGCGATATTTTGACCATTTTATTCACCAATGTAAAGTAAGACATTCTTACTATATTAAGGTTTCTGAGTATTGTAGTTATTTTGGTAATTTTGAATTAAAATGGCATGATATACTGAAGATTTTCAGGAGAGTAGTGTAAATCGTACGCTGCTGAAAGTTTTATTCACCTTCATAATAGTTCTCCAATTTTTGTTTTATCATTTCTGCAATTTTTCTATATGCTCTCTCTGGTCTTCTATTAAAGATCTCAAAAAGCATCCTTAATGTTGCTCCGTTCCTAAATATAGCAAGCATTATTCCTTCCTCCCATAATT
>QMTG01000112.1 GCA_003649915.1 Thermoplasmata archaeon | reverse complement strand
GGAGTACGGCACATTGGAGATGAAAAAGCATTATTTTGCCACGATTGACGATTATATGAAGTGGTACAATGATGTGAAGTTTCACCTAAGTCTCGAGTTTAATGGCCGAATTGAAACATCACAGCAAGCTTTTGGCGAAGGCTGCCCCTGAAAAATTGCTCGGTATCGCTATGGAGGTGGTGCTTAAATAACTAGTGAAATAATTTCGGGATACTACAGAAAATAAAAATGGGAAAAGAATTTAATACCGATTAATTCCATCAGGTGACATCATGTCCCTTATCACGGAATTGAAAAAATTTGTTAATCTAATCAAAGAGAAAAAGATTGAGGCATACTACTTTTCTGCAACACTCGCCTCTTTGATATCTCTCACCCCAATCGCGAGAAAAATAGGCTTCTTTTACTTCTTCATATTCGCCCTGCTCACATTTATAATGGTTGAGATGCGAAGAAAGGATTATCAAGAGTTGCCATGGCCAGATGCTTGGGAAACAGTGCTCGCGCTGGGAATAATATCTCTAAGTTTTGCCTGGAATATGGCTTCAGAGCGCATGTTTGGGGCGGAAGGCTTTGGTCAGACAGATTTCTGCATACTGCTGGCGGGAATATTCCTGCTTTTCTTTGGTATTTCAAACTATAGAAAAATATGGCAACCCCTTGCAATAGTGTTTGGAAGCAGGTTTTCGCTTGCTTTGCTCAGCCTGCTCTACCATTATTACTTTATACAAATATCTGGGTTGTTCGTTAGAATAGTTGTAGGTATAATGTCAGGCATAGGGTACCCTGTAATCTCTGGTAGACCAGCCACTCCTGGATCGCCTGCGAATGCTTTTACAGTGTATGGTATAAATGAGACATCAACAGCAGTGGTTGACTGGGGATGTACAGGGCTTCCAAGCCTCCTACTCTTTTCCTTCGTTCTTGCATCTATAATAATAAATTTGCGTATTGGAAGAAAGGAGAAAATCATATGGACAACTTTTGGAGTGCTCGGTGCGTTCATCACAAACATTGTAAGGATGATTATGCTGGCGCTTATTATGTATTATTACGATTTAAAAACAATGCTCTGGGTCCACAGCCATATTGGGGACTTCTTGTTTGTGCTATGGGTTGCAATATTCTGGCTCCTCATGCCCCACGAAAAGGTGAGCGTTATTACGGAAGCCTGAACATAGCACCGTCTTCGAATATTATGACTGCCCTCCAAACACCGTTCTCGAACTTTATATCCGCCTTGCAGAGGTGCGTTTTATAAAGGCTCACCCTCTTACCCTCTCTGGTCAGCGCTCGACCCACACACTTAATATATCCGGCCTTTTCCAACTCCCTAACCCTTCTATAACAAACAGCAATGGGTATGCTGCACTCCTCACTTATCTGTTGCACACTTTTTGCCTTCTTAGATACTGATACAAGTATTCTGGCAGAGTAAGGGTCAACAAGAATGCGTGAAGCGTAAATTGGGTCCCTGACCTCCAAACCTCCATGCAAGTTATCTCCTCCCCACATATTTTTATTTTTTATTTGCAATCAATTCAATTCTGTTTGTCTATGTCATGAAATAACAACTCGTCTTAAATCTTTTTCTTTGTAATTATCTTCAACGATAACGTTTACGTCCAACGGCTTAAACTCCCTCAGCAGTATTTTTGCTTGGTTTTGCTGGAGTGCGCCTTCAACCAATGGAATTATTGCAATATTGTTAGTGTTGACTATTTTATCCTTTATTTGCCAGAGCATTTTGAGAGTGCTTTCAAACCCGCAATTGATAATTAGGTATTCTATGCAGTCGAGAACTATCAATGAATCCTCCTCTTGTATGCACTGGAACACTATATCCCTTATTGTTTCAAGCCTAGGCTTGAGCGCTTTACCGTAGTCAACCTTGCCCGTGGTAAGCCAGTAAACCTCATCAGTGAGCACCCTATCTCTTATCTCCTCAGGGTCCTTTCTCGTAATAATGAGAGTTCTTCTCCCATAATCTGCGAACATTCTTGCAAGGGCGTATGTGCGGCGTACGTCAATATCGTCCTCTATGGAGTACACCCTACCCTCTTGCACAACAACCTCGCAAACAGGGTACAGGTTTCTTGCTATTATTCTCTTTGCCTCGGGTGTTATAACATCACCGCAAACATGCCTTATCAACGCTCTCAACATCCTGTTGAGTGTGTACTTGGAGATTTTCTCCTTCTCCATGGTCAGCACACCGTCCTTACACTCAACGAGGGCGTATGCAGGCTCATATTTTGCAAGGAGCATAAGGCTGTGCTTAATGCTTCCACTACACTCCCCCTTTGCCTTATTCCTGAGGCAATAAGTCATTAGAGAATTCGCAATTATTTCAAAATACATGGGGTTGAACTCATCAATATATGGCAGCATGTTCTTGGAGTGTAGTATACTCCTTGGCGAACGCTTGCTGTGCACAAGAATTATCGAGTTGTAGTTTTCCAGCATCTGCATAGACCATAATACTTGCTCTATAAACCTAACTTTATCACCCTTTTTCATAATCTCAATGAGAGCCTCAACATCAATATACAAAGCGATTGGGCTGTTTTCTGCAGTCTTTACAACAGACGCAATCTGGTCATCGGTGTTTGAAGCCAGCATGGTTGTGTCCACAACCGCCGTTTTCTCCAGGCCGTACTTGTTTTTAAACTCCTGGGCATTTCTTACCACACAAAGCCCTGAGTACCCCCTACTTATTGCTTGCTTGAGAAGATTAACTGCCATTTTTTCATCTGCCATCATATAAGTGTATCCTGGCCTTACAACATACTCCCAAACAAGTAGCGGTTCTATTTCCTCTCTATAAATCTTTATTGTGAGCATGCTGTGCTCGTTTATGGCGTATGCTATTATGCTAGCCATAGCCATGGCGTTTATTGTGGCCCATGGAAAGTACTCATAGCCGAGTATTTGAGGGACGATGTTTGTCACAGCTCCACCGACAAGGAGTATGTAAGCACCAATTAACGTGTAAAGCACGTGTTTTCTTATTGTTCTTAGCCTTATCTCATGATAGGAGAGTGTCAGGACAACTATGCCACCAATTATGTACAAAAATATCACAATCATACTCAAATTATAGAGAAAAACACCATCTATCGCCTTTGTCAAGTTTATGTAGAAACCCCACCTGCTCATCACGGGTATTGTATAATCTGTCCCTGTGAGTAAGGCAACGGTAAGTATTGCGAGGTTTGGCGCGTATATCAATCCCCAATACGGGGATTGAGCAACTTTTCTCTTTTTTGGAAAAACCAGTGAAAAATGAAGGAAAAGCGGGGGTATTAAAGCACCTGAAACCATGACGAGTTTATGGTATCGTAATGCCATCTCCAGATTATGTCCTGCATACCTTTCAAAAGCCTCGCCCAGTGTCCATATGAATATCATTACAAAGAATAGGGCCCATATTATGCTTTCAACGCTTCGCGATTTGTATATTATGAACAAGGAAACAAACAATGAATACACAGCGGCCAGAATCGATGCTGCAAATGCCATTTCAAGCACGCTCATCCAAACGTTCACCTCCATTTTTGTAACCTACATCTTTTGCTAATCATCGAATTCTTCAGGGACTCGCACTCTGCTGCGAGTTGTTTGATCTGCACATGACATTTTTGGTGGAATCAGAGGAGCGGTGGCGGGATTTGGTAGCCAGACATCACCGATTCTTGCACCGCATCCCAGTATTGAAGTACAGTAGCGTCTATAATATTTTTTAATACTTTCCCTCGTATAATCATCATTGATAATGTCCTCGTACTTTCTCGTGCCACAGGATATCCGGCGCATGAAAAGGTAGTCGTGCAGTATGCGCCTCATATGCTCTTCTCCAAGAACTGTTATTGGTGCAACTGGGAAATAAAGTTGCGTCTTTTTTCCCGATATCAATATTGGTTGAAGGTCGCTATC
>QMTG01000111.1 GCA_003649915.1 Thermoplasmata archaeon | reverse complement strand
GATGCGTTAGATAAGATATTGGAATTGAAACGAAAAGTTAGCGGACTATGCGATGATTTAGAACAATTGGTGAAGGAGATAGACAATGGCAAAGAAAAAGCAGGAAAAGACGGTATTCAGAACGATAAAAGAGTTTAAAGAGATGTTCTTCCCAAAACAGACAAGAAAACAGGAATTAGAAGAAGCGGTGAAGGCTGACGAGATTGGCAGGAAATTAGCACGTGAGTCGCTGGATATGATAGAAGAAGCAATGCGAGAGGAGTAAGAAAAATGGCTGATATAGAAGTTTTGCTCGAAAACGCAGTTTCGGAACTGAAGGATTTAGAAGAAACCTTGATGAAAATAGATTCAACCGTGGACGACATCCAAGCAATGTTGAGCGATGCTATTGTATCCGTACGCAATATGATCGGCGAATTGAAGCGGTACGACGCAATTGATAAATACATCAAGCGTGAAGGGCTGGAATGATGGCGAAAAGCAGTCAGCAAGCCCAACAAACACTTCGCTATGCCGTGAAGAAACTGTTCTCCATTATTGAAGAACTCGATGCTGTTCTGAATAATGTGCGTTTGGATTTGGCAAGGCTGGAGAGAGAAGTATCCGTATTGGACGATGATAAGAATTGTAGCGGGAATAACGGTTGAGTTGCGAAGGTGATTGTGGTGAGCAAAGAAATAAAGTATCAAGGCTGCGTAATCCGTCCCTGCACCTGCGGGAAAAGATCTCGTGGCAAGTACTCGATACGGGTAGATTGTGATGACTTGCGAGATATGCCGTGTCCTTTAACTCCGCACAGGGGCACCATCGAAGACGCCAAGCGGTTTATTGATTTAGTGTATCTTACTGCTTTAGATGATGTGGAGACACACAAAAAACCAGATGTAGGACAAGCTTTGTATGTTATTGTTTTACCTGAAGGAGATAAATAATGAGGAAGTTTCGATATCTTATTTGCACAACTTTACCTTATAGAGAAATTGAAGCCAAAGATTGGGAAGAAGCATGGGGCAAGATTATGAAAATGCTTGAAAGTTATCCATGTCATTGGTGGGGTTCACCTTATAAACATGCAAGTTGGCGAGTTATACCAATAACTGGTCGAGAATATGTAAATTGTAGATTTGATGAACCCGTGTTAGGTATAAAAGAGCCTGATTGTGGAGTAAGTATACAAATGCAATTAGTGAATGGCGAAGACAAAGAGTGGCGGTATAGATATTTCGGGCTAATCAGAAGCAGCCAAATAAGAGAGGATTTGTGGCGAATATGGAAGGATAGGTTGGCAGGGCGATTGATAAGGGTATAGGAGATAGGCAATGAAGAGCAAGAGGCTGGATACAATACAACGGAACGTACGATTGTGCGGGCAGGTTAGGCGAGTATGCGATTTGCTTGATGTACTATATTATTTCCATAAAACCACTGTGATGAAAAGAGTGTCAGGCGTGCTGGAACGATTAGAGGAATTATTCAACGAGCGAAACATAGAGGCATTGCATAGGGCATTCAAGAAGAATGAGAAATTGACCGAGTTCGATGGCATTGCGACGCAGATGGCGGATTATGTGATGCCATTGAAAATAACCGTAGATGCCATACAAGAAGCGGAGAAGCTGGATATAAACCTTACAGCCCGTTGGGGAATTGTACTCGACGAGATTAAAGATGAAGTCGCCCAGTTGGACGATGCAATCAAGCAGAAGTATTGCGAATTCATAGAGCGTGAAGAAAAGAAAAAGCAACGAAAGAAGAAACGAAAGGAGGTAGGCGATGAAGGACATACAGATAGTCGCAGACGAGATAGTCAAGCAAATGCTTGAAAATGGCGAAATTACAAGCATCGAGGTCGATTACAAGACCGACATTACAGAACAGTACGAGCGAACCGCAGGCGTATCAGACCGCATCAAGGTCGTGCCGTATCTGTTCTCGCTACATGCAAACATTCGGTTCGAGTATCAATTACCTTCAATCCCAGCAGGCTTTCACTTTATCAACGACCCAAGAGGCGACTTGTTGTTTTCTAATGGGAACGAGCGGGTCAATATTACCGATTGGGTCCGAAGCATAGTCAAGTACGAAAACGGCTGGATTGCAAACACAATTTCAAAGGAATTACCGGAAGAGCATCAAGAGGAGATAAAAGACCGTAGCGACGAGTTAGTTATACAAGTCAAAGAGATGCGTAAGGATAGGAGGGAAAATAAGATAGTAGCAACATTAGAAGCGGTCTTGTAAGGAGATTGATATATGAGCGAACAATTTCCCCAAACCGAACGACAGTGGCGTTTTGAGGTGGCACAGGTGTGTTTTTGGCTTGCAATCCAATTATTGGCTATGTTAGGGTTTTTGTTGGAGATTGTCTGCATACTAATTGGAGAGGGCGATCCAAAAGAATATTCCACTAATTTAGAGATTGGGATTGCAGTTCTCTCGCTTGGAGCTGCCGTATCAGCAACGGCGGCGTTTACTCAAATGGCACGGTTATTTACACTTTATTTTCTTCGTGCGCAGCAGTTTTTAAGAGACAAGGAGGTGTCGTTATGAGTTCGAAAGCAATGCTGGCGGTGTTCAATCTACCTGTGGACGCTGATCTTACCAGCGAAGAACGGCTGGTGCTGATCGCGTTATCAGAAAACTGCGACGATGATGGCAACGTTCGCAGTTTGCGAACCGACGAGGACTTTGAGGGATTAGCCCGCATTGCAGGCATGACCGTTGAGAAGTTCAAACAGGTTCTAAAATCACTGCTCTACAAAGAATGGATTGGAAGGACGTTTGCAGTTGAGGAATACGAACCTGACTATATAATGCCGTTTGTAAGGGATTATGAACTTAAGGTTTCGTGGGGCATTGGTAAGGAGAAAGAAGAATGAGTATTGAGGCGTACAAAGCAGTATGGAGATTAGAGGGTTATGACTTATCCGACAGCGAGCGACTGATATTGCTGGCACTCGCCGAACATACCAACGCTAAAGGCACTTGTTATCCAAGTATAAAACGCATTGCCCAAATGTGCAACAGGAGTACACGACAGGTTCAGCGGTGCATAAAGTCGCTCACTCAGAAGGGTTTGTTGAAGGTTGACGCCCGATACGATTACGAAAACGGTCGCAGGACATCTAATTTCTATACGCTTACGTTTCTTCTGTCGTCGGGACAGAAAAACCTCTCCGATTTTAGCAAAAATGTCGCTACGCCCACGACATATAAATGTCGTAGCGCCCGCGACATTTCAACAACCCCACGACATCCAGATGTCGTATACCCCTACGACACCCAGATGTCGCATACCCCCACGACATATAGATGTCGTGGCATTAACCGTAATAATGAATATAATGAACCGTTATTTAAGAATCAATACATTATAAAAGCCCAGACTCAAAAAATTTCGTCTGGGCAGGATGTAAATGACGAGCCTAAAGAGCAGAAGACAAATGAAATTTCTTGGTCTCCATTGACAGGATTTACGGGGATAACCGAAGAAGACAAAGCCAAGTGGCGAAAAGCCTATCCAGCCGTTGACATTGAAGCAAATCTGCTTCGTATGCACGAATGGCTGTTAGCCAATCCTGCCAAAGCACATAAGAAACTCTGGAGGCGGTTTATCGTCAACTGGCTGGCAAAACAGCAGGAACGGGGTGGTGATATACTCATTAGAGATCCCTCACTGAAGTCTTATCAAAACGAGCCTCCGATTGGTACGCAAGCATGGATACATTGGAAACGTGAAATGGTAAAGCGAGCCACTGCTATTCGTAGGGCAAGACAGGCAGCGGAACAAGCGAAGCAGGCTGCGGGGGCGAATTAATGATTGACGAAGTCGCAAAAGTCCTCACTGGCGAGCGTAATTGGTGCGTGGTGCGAGGGGACTGCATTGAAGTAATGAGGCAGATGCCTAATAACTGCATAGATACGATAGTTTGCGACCCGCCCTATGGGTTGGCG
>QMTG01000110.1 GCA_003649915.1 Thermoplasmata archaeon | reverse complement strand
GTATCCCCTTTGGCACAATGATTGAGATACCGGGATATGGAACTGTACCAGTATTGGACAGAGGCGGTGCGATAAAAGGCGATAGGCTCGATGTGTTCTTCCCTACAGAAAAACAGGCATTGCAATGGGGAGTGAAATATCTTGATGTCAAGATATACATGCGCCGGTAGCATATGCTTGGTAATGCGCCCGAACCCGGGTGGGAGAACTGGGGACCAGCCCAGCCGGCGCTGTGAAAATAATGCGAAAAAAAAGGAGATAGGCGATGGAATACAAAATGATTAGGGCGTCAACCTTACCGATAATTGCCTACTGCCCTAAAGCGTTGTTTTCCTCCGAACAAATCGGCGAAATCTCTGAAGTAGCCCAAGCAGGCAGAGCCGTACATAAGGTTTGCGAAGAAATAGTCAAGAACGGCGACAGACCTGAAGACCTGAAACCTTATGCCGAGCAGTATGGCTGCGATATTGACTTTCTCGGCAGGGCAACGTGGTATGCCTTGCAGTATTGGCGAGAGTACGGGAATGCCTACCCTGACCCTTATGTGGAGTATAGCCTGCAAGCAGCATTTGGACGCTTCATCCTGACGGGGCATGTGGATGTATTGAGCATTGTTGACAACGAAGCACATCTGCTTGACTGGAAGTCAGGATACAGAACAGAAGTGGATGTCGAACCGCAAATGAAGGGTTATGCCTACCTTGCAGCAAGTAAATGGAACGTAAAGAAGGTTATCGCAACCGTCGTATGGCTTCAGGATCAGACATTTCAATCATGGACTTGGACGGCAGAGGAATTGGGGCGATGGGCAATTGACTTATCTAATCAGATTATCTCTTCGGATAGGCATGTTGTAGGCGAGCATTGCCGATATTGTCCAGCATTTTTCAACTGTCCTGCCCAGAAGGCGATTATCAGAACAACAGTTGAAGATTTACTGTCGCTGGACGAGAAGGCGGAGATTGAGCCTTCAAGGATTGCAAGGCTTTATCCCGCCGTCGAAAGGGTTGCAAGACTATGCGAAACCTTTCGGCGGCTTGCAAGGCAAATGGTCGAGAAGGTTGGCAATATCCCGATAGACGACGAAAACGAATTGACTATTGTATCGTTGCAAAGGGAAAAGATTGAACCGTTGAAGGCATGGGGGATTATATCAGAGAAGTTGGACGACGAAACGCTTGCAAAGTGCGTTTCGATAAACAAAGGGGCGTTATTACGGGCAGTTGCCGATAATGCTCCAAGAGGGCAGAAAGGTAAAGAAAGGAGCGAACTGATGGAGAAATTACGCTCCGCTGGAGCGATAGAGGTTGAAGAGGTAAGATCATTGCGGGTAGTTAAAAGAAAGGAGATTGAGCGATGACAAAGAGATTTGTATTCGACCAAAGTAATGATGAACAAAAGCAGGTGGCTAATGGTGAACAGCAAACGCCAAAACCCACGGAAGGGCAGATTGAAAAAGTCGATGTAAGACGAGCGATACCTGCTACAAAGGAAGGATTGCAATTCCAAAGCCTTGAGGACATTTATCGGTTCGGTAAGTACGTTATTGACAGCGGTATCTTTCCGCAGTTCAAGAAGCCGTCTGAAATTGTAATCGTCGCCCAAATTGCGGCGGACACCAAAATACCGTTATCACAAGCCTTACAGAACATCTGTTTTATCAACGGCAGGGCGACGATGTGGGGTGATGCACTGCTGGCTGCCGCTTATGCGACAGGGATGTTGGAAGACTTCAAAGAAGAGATTGTCGGCGAAGGCGATGACATGACGGCAGTTTGTACGGTGAAGCGTAAGGATATTCCTACGCCGTTTGTTCGTAAGTTTTCGATGAAAGACGCACAAAGAGCAGGGTTGCTCGATAAAAGAGGTGAAGTATGGAAGAAGTATCCCGCAAGAATGCTACAGATGCGGGCAAGGTCTTGGGCATTGCGGGACGCAGGGCTGACACAAGGTATCGTTGCCCGTGAAGAGGTAGAAGACCTGCCCGAAATAGAGGTAAGACCTTTGCCTGACACTGAAGGTGAAAAGAGAAAATTCGGGTTTTCAAAGCCGAAGGAGTTAGCAGATGGGAATACCGTTGAAGAAGTTGCCGACGAGCGTCCAGAAGAAGATACAACAGGTTTGGCAGAAACAGACGAATCAGATGGTCAAGCCAAACAAATCGAAGAAACAGAACAACAAAAAGACCAACTGTTTGAAGAGTAAGAAATACCGAAGAGAGCGTGACCTGATAAGGGACGTGCTAACAATGCTTCAACAAAGAGGCATCTTTGCGTGGAGAAATAATACGGGGGCAGTAAAGCAAAGCAGTCGCTTTATTCGCTTTGGCGTGAAAGGTTCTGCTGACATCATAGGTATTCTGCCACCGGAAGGTAAATTCCTTGCGATAGAGTGTAAAGGTAGGTGGCGTAAGCCGACTGAAGAGCAATTACAGTTTATTGCGGAAATAAAAAAAAGAGGTGGGATAGCAGGCGTTTGCTGGAGCCTCGCAGATGTCGAGAGACTGTTAAAAGAAAGCCAGCCCTCGGCGGATCTGGTAAGATAGGCAAAACACGCTGCGATGTCGAGGGCTGGCGATTGATAAGGAGAAATAAAATGAAAAACGCACCAATGGATGAAAACTTAAAGCAAGTTGGAGACTGCATTTATCATTTATTGGAAGTTATATGCGATGAACGAGAGGGTTTAGAGAAAAAGGCGTCGTTCGCTGTGTTGTTGGATAAGTTAGCACATGAACATTGGGATAACAGCGACAAAATCTGTAAACTGGCAAGTAGAATTGCCAATGCCACGACGCAAATGTACAAATTGCGAGGGCGGTTAGATGACGATTTGGCTTCCTTATATCAAGAATGGAAACGTAGATTTGAGAGAATGATAGATTGAACGTTTGTAGTACATTAACTGAAAGAGGGACAAAATGCCAAAGAAGCAAGCGATTATAGAAGACGTTAGAGGTGCTATCAGTGAGTTGGTTTACCGAATAACAAGAGAAGAAATCGGGGAAACTGAAGCGGATATTAGCAATCTTGTAGATAATTTGACCGAACGTCGGGGTTTGTCCTTTGCGTTGGTTGAGGTACTGCGAATCCATTTGCCAAAGCAACACGAACTTTACAAAAAAGCAGTTAGCATAGCCAGTCGGCTGAAACGGGCTTGCGAATCCTTAAGCGATTTAGACAACGAGTTAGATGAGCTGCATAAGAAGTGGAGAGAATTTGACAATGAGTTTGATAAAGAGAAATAAGATGAGTGCTGTTGTGGTGGTAAGGACTTCTCGCTATCTCACGTGATTGTGGGTGAGGTAGATAGCAGGATGAGCGTTGTCAAGGCAGGTTAGAAGGAAGGAGGTAGATAATGAGTAAAAGAAACCTTGTAACTCCCGCCGAACATACATGGAAGGAAGAAAAATCTCGAAAAATCCGAGAGGCGTTTCGCAAAAGCCCGCTGCTGTCTATGTGTCCTATTGGACATGTTCGATTTCGGTTTCCTGCTCGAAAGATAAGTAGAGAAGAGTTGGCGAAGAGTGAAGGTTTGCGGATGGAGTTCAATTCGAATGTGATTTGTACAAGTGCGAGAGGGCTAATCGCACTACGCAGGGATGGCAGCGGGTATCGGGTTTTGAGCGGGGGGAAAAGCGACGAGATAGCGCAGCAGGCAGACGTTGCGGTAAGATTGAAGGGCGAGTTGCTTTCGTACTATGCGGATGTTTTGTATGTAGAGGAGATAAGCAATGACAAGTGATAGAGAAATTTTGATAGGAAGCATAGACTTTCTTCGTCGGCTTGTGGCAGAAAGTTATGAAGTAAGTTGCGAAGACGAAAGAAAGCAAAATGCAGGGCGATTGTTGAAGTTGTTATGTTTTCAAGCGACAGATATGAATTCCGCTCTGTGCCATTGTGCTTCACAAGTTGATGATGCGTTAGATAAGATATTGGAATTGAAACGAAAAGTTAGCGAGTTATGCGGTGATTTAGAACGATTGATAAAGGAGATAGACGGTGCCGCGAATTAGAACGACAATTCGTCTGGTAAGTAGTGGCGGCGATGTTCTATTACCGTTGGCTACAGAGAAT
>QMTG01000109.1 GCA_003649915.1 Thermoplasmata archaeon | reverse complement strand
CATTTAGTAGTGTCCACCAAATGTGGCGCTTCAGATGCTACATCAGGGCTTTCATCTAACTTAGCTGTGGGCGAAGTGGCTAAAATAATTGTTCGGGAAGGTGGCACTTTCTTACAAGGTGAGGTCTGCGACATTATGGGGTTTGAGCGGGGATTGGCCAAAAAAGCAGTGAAGCCGGAGATAGGGCAAAGAATTATAGACGAGGTAAATGCTCTGATTGACAGAGGCGCTTTTGTTGGTGCTGACATAATTGGATGTCAGCTAACTGAAGGGAATAAAAGGGGAGGCTTAACCACGGTAGCGGAGAAAGCCATTGGCGCCACTGTTAAAGGTGATGATTTACCAGTGCAAGGCTTTATTGATTATGGTGAACTTCTACCAGACACTGCTAAAGGGCGGTGGATAATACCTACTCCGGGTCATGGTATGGAGAATCTCACAGGGTGCGCTGCTGCTGGCTCTCAGTTGATGCTGTTCACTACCGGATTGGGCGCCCCCGAGGGGCATCCCATCATGCCGATTATTAAAGTCACTGGTAATATCAATACTTGGAACAGGCTACAGGCTCATATGGATGTTAATGTCAGTGGAATAATTGAGGGCACTGAAACGGTAGAGGAAGCAGGTCAGAAGCTCTTTGAAGAAGTCCTTAAGGTAGCTTCAGGTAAGCTAACCAAGGCAGAAATATTACATTACGATGAGTCCATGAACATTTTAACTTATGGTCCAATTATATAAGGAGGTGAATTCACATGATAAGAGCGTTATTGATTGATGAGAAAGATAATGTAGCTACTGCTGTTTCTGATATTAAGGCAGGTGAAGTAATTTCTGTCAAGAAAGGCTCAGTAAGCAAGGAAATCAAGGTAAAGGAAGCAATCGCTTTTGGTCACAAGATAGCTCTTTGTGACTTAGTCAAGGGCACCGATATTATCAAGTACGGTGAAGTAATAGGTCGCGCTAAAAAAGATATTAAAGCGGGAGAATGGGTGCACACCCATAATACAGAAGATACCTACGTACCTCCTAAATAAGGCCGGGTTAAAAGATGTTCTTAACTCAAGAAGAAGAAGATATACTCGCTGGCAAAAGAGGACCTGGTCTTCAAAAGGCACTATCTCTTTTAGTGAAGTATGGCGATGCTTTTGGGGCTGAGAGGTTAGTCCCTGTAGCTGCAGCTCATGTTTGGGCTATTGACCCCTATGAGTTTCTTAAAGATCTAACAGAGGATGTAACAAGAGCAGGTGCACCATTGGTTACAACACATCCTTACACTGGTTGTTTTGACCCTGATACCTGGAAGGATATGGGCGTACCTACTGACTTTGCTATGGCCGAAACTGAGTTGGTTAAGAAACGCTCTCCTATCATTAAGCGGCTCAATTTTTTACCGACTTTTACCTGCTTACCTTTCTTAGTGGGCAATTTCGCCCTTAAGGGGCAAATTCTTTCCTGGATGGGATCAGGTGTCCAGATAATGGCTAACTCCCTCATAGGGGCCAGAGCTCAGAGGGAGGGGATCGTGTCGGTTTTAGCTTCAGCTATAACTGGCAAGACCCCCTACATGGGTTTGCTTAAGCCGGAGAATCGCTGGGCTCAGATAGTGGTTAAGCTGGACGGTATAAATATAGAGAAATGCAACGAAGCTGACTTACAAGCCATAGGTTATTACATCGGAGCTAAGGTTGGGGATAAGAACATCGTTCTTGAAGGCGTACCAACTTGGTTCTCGTTCGAACAACTCAAAAACCTGATGGTTCCCCTCCCTGTGTCAGGTGCAGTTGCCATGTGCCATATCGCTGGCATTACTCCGGAGGCACCCACCGTGCAGGATGCCTTAGGCCACAGAAAGCCTGAAGAGGAGATAATTGTAAGCAAGAAAGAGATAGATGAGGTTTACTTTGAATATGCTGGGGCTGATGGTGAACCTGTTCCTCTTGTGGTTCTTGGCTGTCCTCATCTGACAATAGGCGAGCTTGAGCAGGTTGCTTCTCTCATAGAGGGAAAGAGAGTGAAGAGTCGTTTATGGTTAGGTACCGCAGAACAAATACTTGCATTGGCAAGGCGAATGGGGTATGCTGATATTATAGAGAAAGCTGGAGGTGTTTTTGCCCGCTGTTGTATGGCAGGCATTCCTTTTGGCCAATTTCCTGAAGGCACTAACGTTGTGGCTACTAATTCCATCAAGGCGGCTCATTATATCAGCAGAATAGGCGGAATAAAGACTATATTTGGCACTACGGAGGATTGTGTCAAAGCGGCTGTAGCCGGAAAGTGGAAATCACGAGTATGAGCAAAAAGATCTTAAAAGGGCGTGTTATAAATGGCGGCAAGGCTGAAGGAAAGGCAGTAGTTTTAAAGACCCCCTTTTCCTTTATTGGGGATTTTGATCCTGCCACAGGAACTTTGACCAAAGGACACCCTATGGAAGGAACGAGCATTGCGGGCAAAATTTTGGTGTGTCCCACTGGTAAAGGGGGAACCGTAGCGCCCTATATAGCCTATATCGCTAAAACAAGAAAGCTTACCCCTATAGCTATCCTTTGCCAATCAGTCGATCCCATATTGGCTTTAAGTGCCCTCACTATTGATATTCCTATATTGGACAGGTTTGACGTGGATATCATCAGCGAGATTAAGACAGAGGATGAACTGGAGGTGGATGGCGAGCAAGGCACTGTAGCGATATGCGGTAAATAGCATGGCGGGAAAGGAGGTGATAGGGGGATGTGAACAATGGTAAGATAAAAATCCGGGGCGGGAAAAATAAATTAAAGGAAAGGAGGGAAATTATGAGATCTAAACCAAAGATCATTGCATTTGTTGTAATGGTTACGGTGGTGGTTACTTTGCTAGTGATCAGCGGTACGCCGAGAGTAACAGCGCCCACTCCAATACCAAAAGTTCAAAAGTGGACGTTAACTGGGCAAGCTTTTTGCGGCAAAGCCAACAGGCTGTACGAGTTAGGAGAGGACTTTGCTTATATGATTGAAAAATATACCGACGGCCGAGTTAAGATCAACTTTCATAGCGCTGGTGAAATAGTACCAGCAGCTGAAGTATACGATGCTGCAGGTAAGGGCGTTATAGACTTCGGACAGGGTTGCCCGTGTTTGGCTAGGAGCAAATGCCCTGCCCTTCAAATGTTTTGTGATGTACCCGGAGGTCAAAGCCCTATAGAGGAAGTAGTTTGGCTATATCACGGTGGCGGTTTGAAAATACTTCAGGATCTTTTTGAAAAGCATTATCACTGTCACCCCTTGCCAATGATAGCCATAACCACTGAGATATGGATATACTCTAACAAGAAGATTAAAACCTTGGATGATCTCAAAGGACTGAAAATGCGAGCGGCAGGTATGAGGGCTGAGGTTCTTAAGGAAATGGGCGCCTCGGTAGTTATACTTCCTGGAGGAGAGATAGTTCCAGCCATGGAGAAAGGCGTGATAGATGCTATGGAGTACTCCAGCCTAAACTGCACCTATCCTCTGGGCTTCTGCGACGTCGTTAAATACATTTATTTCCACCCGAAAAAAGCCACATCTCCAATAAATCTCTGGGCTGTTAACCTAGATGTCTGGAATTCATTTCCAAAAGATATAAAAGAGGCAATTGAAAGGGCATCCCGAGATGCATTTCTGAGATCGCTCACTTGGGGCATGGAACAAGACTTCTTAACTCTTAAAAAGGCTGTGGAGGAGAAAGGTGTGGAGGTATTATACCTTCCCGAAGATGTAGCCCGCGCTGTAGATGAAGCTGCCGCGGAGCACTATTACAAATTAGCTGAAACAGATCCTGAGATGAAACTGATTCTTGATTCGTGGGCTAAGTTTAAGGCGGAGTACAATGATTATGCTCCCTACATGGATGAGTGGACTAAGACGGGCGATCATTTAGGCCTAGTCAAGGGGCCCAGTTAATTAAGGATCAAAATTAGGATCAGTTCTTCCTCTTTGTCAGGTTGCCCTTAAGGGCAACCTGACAAAGGAAAGGTTTAATTATGGATTATATTGATACCATAAGCGAGCGGTCCGGGAAGATAGTTCGTTGGCTTATCATTGCCCTTGTCGCAGTAGTAGCGGGCGATGTGATAGCAAGGTATGTTTTCAATCGGCCCTCTATATGGGGCTATGATACAGCTT
>QMTG01000108.1 GCA_003649915.1 Thermoplasmata archaeon | reverse complement strand
CTCCCACCCTCGCAATTCTCTCGCCCCCACCAGCGGCACGTGCCCTTCTTCTAATCAATAGGGTGAGGATTAGTGCTATCAACGCAATAAGCATGCTGATTAGGTCAATAACGCCAAAGGTGCTGAGACCGCCTATTGGTGTGCCGAGAGCAGCGGCTGCCGGGCTTTTCACAGCAAACATTTGTCCTCCAGTACCACCGCCGCTGTATCTGTGCTCGCCAACAGGTGCAAGGGTCACATCAATAAAGTATTCGCCATACTCTGCATTCTTTGGCACTACAAAGGTAAATGTGCCGTTCACACTGTCAGTTAGCAGGTAACCATCATCTATTATAACCATCGAAGTGCCCTTGATACCGTATACCCGATATTGCAATGCGAACTCAAAATCGTTTACCCATTCTGGCCAAGAATCAGCCGAGATTATTCTGTATTGCACGCTCACAGTATCTCCAGGAGTATACACGTCTTTATCTAGGCGCAGAACAATCTGCACCCGACCCCTGTTTATGTCCCCGCCTGTGTCCTCCATCGCCGCCATTCCATTCTCAACTGCACGTATTGTTACATCAAAATACTCGGCATTCCCAATGATTTCGGGGCTGAGGGCAAAAACTATGGTGCCGTTCATCCCCTTGCACTCCCCGGACACTCTTGCAGTAATTTGCCTCCCCCATGAATTGCCATAGAAGTAGAATTCCACATCGTAGTATACATCGGGGTCTTTCATAGTATTGCTGATTATCTTATAGTACAGTCTTACCGTGTCCCCAACGTAGTACGAGCCCTTGTCAAACCAAGTGTATATCTGAGCACAGCCCAGCGGTGCATATGCGAGTGCATAGCCCGTATAGCCATGCCAATCACTAGCGTTGATTTCAACAACCACGTAACAATAATCGTAAATTTCATCGGGAAGTGTTACGGTATACTCGTTTGACAAGCTTGAGTTATCAAACAGCAAGAAAGCGCTACTACGCCAATAATTGCCCCAATAACTGGGTACGCTCCGGCTAACCCAAATCCTGTAGTGATAATGCGCACTCGCCACATTACTACCGTTGCTGTATATCGCATAGCACAGAACGCACATGTCATCGCCCGCAAGGTATGCATCTTTATCCAAATGAACGCTCACCGAGATCATATTTGAACGCCTGACCTCAAAGTACACATACCTTATTATCGGCGCCATATTATCAATTTCCAGTTTTCCTTCCACGGCAAACATTGTGCCGTACGGGGTATCAGATGAGATCTCATATGTATACGTGGCATGGCCTAGAGCGTCCGTGGATACTACGGTGCTTGCAATTTCTGAGTAGTCTTCATCTCCAGCACCCCTTCTCAGAACCCTGAGCGATATGTTGGCGTTCGGGATTGAGGTAATCTCAATGCTCACCAAATCACCGGGCTCAAAGTACTGCCTATCTATTGCTAAATCCAAGTACGCCCCAATATTGATTTCCACACTGTTGTTTGCCCAATATTTGCCCTTTGACGCGTTCAGGTATACTGTGTAATCTCCCGGCAGCGCATTCATAGGAATGCGCACAGAGATGTGATGCACAACAGATGCCGCCGTAACTTCCTCCCCACTACCAATCTTATCCTTAAAATCGCTGTTTGCAATTATTGACCATCCAACACTTGCCCCATCAACTGCGCTACCGTTACCCACCCATAATAGTGAGTAGTATATGTTTATGTAATCTCCCGGCACGTAATTATTTCTGTCTATCCATAATGTAAGGTTTAATGCTTTGACATCAAAGGTATCTTGCTGGACGGTACTGTTAAACCTTATAAGTTCTACACGATACTCTCCCTCTATTGCATCATCGGGCAGAGATAACTCGTAAACCACGCTGCCCATGCTATCAGTGGTGGCGTTATTGAGCCGCCCAATTTCCTCGTATGTTATTAGGTCTCTAATATCAAATGGGAAGTAGGACCAGGACCATGAATATACATAATCTGTGCCTATCTCTTTGCCGTCAATATACACAGATATTTCTTGGCTGTAATGATGATTATAAACCTCTATATTTCCATGGCTTCCACCGCTATCATGGCTTCCATCAGAGAAATACACCCACTCATATCTATCGCTAACAACATCGTATGTCATTGACTCCCAAACATCACTGCTGTGGTAGTAAACGGATATTATGTGTCTTCCATAAACACTGCCTACTGGGCGTTTCACCACTATGGATAAATCAGCACCCGAGACAGGCTCACCGTTCGGTCCTACAACCCTGCCCGTTATTCTTACAGTACCGCCTGGTGCCACCAAATCAGGGTAAATGTTGAGTTCCCCATAGGTCTCCACTTTTATTATAGCATAGTCAACAACCTGCCCGAATCTTGTAACATTAATCTGATAGTATTTGGAATCAACATCAATCATTGGAAGGCGGTGGTGCGTGCGGTATACCCCGTTTGTTGTTGTGGCATTTTTCACAATTATCGTTTCGTTCTCAAATCCCCAGCTACGGTTCAGCCCAACAATACTCAGCGTTATATCTGCTCCATCAATAGGCCATGTTATATCAGGTCCTGTGACATGTACAATAATATCCACGTATCCGCCAGGTGAGTATGTGAAATGGTCAGTATCTACAAAAGTTCTGGTAAGCATGGTTATTGATTTAGTGAAATTCCCAACGCTTGTATTGGCAATTATTGCGAAAAACTTCTCCAGCACATCAATATTAGGCAGGGTGTACGTTGCATTAAAGTAGCCCTTAGGGTTTGTCTTTCCAGAGGCTATGTGAACGGTGTTATTATCATATTTTATGCTCAAATTAACATCCTTATTTGCATCCAAAAGGTATACTGATATTTTTACATCCTCGCCCGGAGCGTAATTCTCCTTATCTGTGTATATCCCAATCACCATGAAATACGCATACCCCAATTCATCTCCGTTATAAATTGCAGTACACTTGTATTTCCCAACGTTTGAGAACCCTAGTGCGTTGTATCCATGCTCGCCTATTGTTATTTCTATAGAATCATTCCCATAATAGTCGGTGTACATGGCATAAGTTTTTGACTTTACTGGGGAGCCTAAGTATTCCACCTTAAGGTCGATGTCTAAATATCTTCCAGGATAATTGTACTGATCCCTGACTGAGATGTTTATTATTACGGAATCGCCTGAACAATAGTACTCCTTATCTGTGTTGACCTCGGCTGTGTAAACGGGCTTATAAACATTGAAGTAGGCGCGCCCGAGTTCGTTTGATGATGAGTCCTTAATTATTATGGCGTACTCTCCCTCATCCGCATTCCCCGCATAGTCTCCAAAGTAATCAGCAGGTTTGAATGAGTCCTCAAAGTAATCATCAGATAATAAATAATTATCCTGCACATACACAACACTCTGATTGTGCTCAAGATACGTATCAATCCATCCCCAGTAATAAATGGGCTTCCAGTACTGGTCGTATAGGTGCACAGTATAGTATACATAATCTCTTACCGTATAGTTTACTCTTTCCGTGGAATAATCGCTCTCAGTGGTCTTAATATCAGCATATGTGAGCACTTGGGAATACACTATAAAGGTTGCTGAGCCCAGAAGAGTGCTAACATTGTATACATAAAGCGTGTACTCATCCTCATAGTACGCTGTGAAATATTCAGAATCTTCCCAGCTCTTGTAGTTCCCGTCCTCATCGGTTAACACCCATTCATTGTACACGACTGAGCCCGAACTGTCTTCGATTTTAACGTACAGGGACGCATACGCAAGCGGCTCTCCCGTAGTCTTATTATAGGCGTGGATATAGTAGTACACGTCGGTGCCCCACCAATCGTATATAAATTTATCCTCAGGTGCGCCCGACGAGTCTGTTGTGTATACCATTGCTGCGTAATCGCCACCCTGCGCATGAACACTGCTGGACATCATTGGCAAAAGGCTGGAGAACACTATAAGGGCAAAAATAGCAAACGCATTGAATAATTTTACACTCTTCATTTTTCCCACCGCTCCTACTATGAAGAAAAGCTCTTTTAAATTTTTCTGATATATTAAAAAACAATCTTTGCAATGTTTGCATTAAGAGGCACACCCAGATTTTTCGCAACAGGCATGCACTTTGTTCTCATAACATAGAGTATTGGTCTATAATCCGT
>QMTG01000107.1 GCA_003649915.1 Thermoplasmata archaeon | reverse complement strand
ATAAGAGACTTATATTACGACGCCTTCTTTGTTCATGACCACCTTCTCCACTTTTACTTCTTGGCATCTCCCGACTTTATTCTTGGTCCTGAGGCACCTAGGGATAAGAGGAACGTTTTTGGTGTTGTGGAAAAACTCGGCACGAAGTTTGGCAAGTCACTGCTTCGTGTGATGAAGGAACTGGCCTTCGTGCAGGAACTCATTGGGGGTAAGAGTACACACCCCACCGCCTTCCTGCCAGGTGGTGTGGCAAGAGGCCTGGAAAAGGAGGAGGCAAGGAAAATTGCGGCTGTGTTTAAGAACGCCGTTTCTTTCATAAACAATGGGCTAGAAATGATAGAGAGCGAGATAATAAAGCCATACAGGGATATGATACTCAGCAATGTGTACTATCATGAAACGAACTACATGGGTCTCGTTGATAATAATGGACATGTATCTCTCACCGATGGTATGTTTAGGGCTGTATCGCCAACTGGTAATGAGATTGTAGTCTTTGAGCCAAAAGATTACCTGAAGCACATTGCAGAGCATGTAGAGCCCTGGACGTTTATAAAATTCCCATATCTCAGAAAAATAGGATGGAAAGGGCTTGTAGATGGCGAGAAGTCAGGGATATACCGTGTCGGCCCCCTTGCAAGGTTGAACGTTTCTAAGGGCTTTAGCACCGAGGGCGCAATGGAGTGGTATGAAAAGTTCTACGAGTTTTTTGAAACAAAGCCCGTACATCATACCCTTGCCATGCACTGGGCAAGACTTATAGAAACGCTCTATGCCGCAGAGCACGGGCTAATGCTGGCAAATGATGAAGAAATACTCGGCAAGGACTTACTCGGCGATGTTGGAGAACCAAAGGAAGGCGTTGGTGCTGTTGAGGCTCCCCGAGGTTCCCTCATACACCATTATGTGGCTGATGAGAGAGGTTTGGTTGAGAGAGTGAATCTCATAGTTGCGACCACACACAACAACGGCGGAATTTGCATGAGCATAAAGAAAGCGGCAGAGCACCTGATAAACAAGGTGGGCACTGAGAATGTTGATGATGGTGTGTTGAACAAGATAGAGATGGCTTTCAGGGCTTACGACCCATGTTTGGCATGTGCAACACATACCCTGCCCAATCAAATGCCAATGGAAGTTGCAATATACGATTGCGAGGGAAATATTGTAAAATCCCTGCGGAGGTTTGCTCAGTGATGAAAACGCTAGTACTGTGTCTCGGAAATGTGATTGCGAGAAATGACGCCGCTGGTTTTATTGTGGCTAGAGAGTTGAGAAGATTACTCAGCGCATCTGGCAAAGCAAAACACAGGCATGGTGCCAAGAGCAGGGATGTTGATATAGTTGAGTGCTCTTATAGTGGCGCAATGTTGCTTTCAAAAATCTCAGGATATGACAGAGTAATTATTGTTGACTCCACACACACGCTCGAAAAGGGAAAGGTTGGAAGGATTAATATCGAAGATATAAAGCCAAGGTTTGCGACAAGTGCTCATGACCTTGCCCTTATGGATGTGCTAAGTTTGATAGAAAAACTCGCCCCCGAGGAAAAGCCTAAGGAAATAGAGGTCTACGGTGTGGGCATAGGTGATGCACCCATACACACATTTGGCGATGAAGTTGATGAAGATGTGCGGAAGGGGGCGAAAAAATTGGCGCATCAGGTGGCAAGAAGTTTGCGGAGGGTCGATAATTGAGGGTAAAAGTGGGTGGTGAAGAGGAAGAAATCGTGGCAAAGGTTGAGGAAATAAGCGGACAGAATATAATGCTGTGCTATCAGTGCGGTCAGTGCTCTGCATCTTGTCCTATGGCGGATTATATGGATTTAATACCAAGCAGAGTAATGAAGATGTTACAACTCGGCATGGTTGATGATGTGTTCAAAGCAAATACTATGTGGATATGTGCCACATGTCTGAAATGCAGTGTTATGTGCCCGAAGGATATAGACGTCGCTGCTGTCATGGAGGCTCTGCGCCAAATTGTGCTGAGAAGAAACGAGGAGTATCTCAGCCTTGGAAAAATAAGCAAGGACAGGATTGAGGAATTGCCCCAGATAGCACTTATAGCGAGTGCAAGAAAAATGACTCCATGACCGTATGCTGGCAAGAGTGGAGGTGAAGTAATGGTAGGCGGTGTTGGCAGAAAGGAAGACCGCAAAACTGCCTATGATGCGGGCATGATGAAGATTGCGTATTATCCAGGGTGCACACTAAAGACCACTGCAAGATCGTTTGAAAAATCGGTGATAGCATCATACCGTGTTTTGGGCATAGAATATATTGAACTTGAAAAATGGACATGCTGTGGTACTTACTTCTCCCTAGCCAAGGACGACCTTGTGCATCATATAGCATCAATAAGAAACCTTATAAGGGTAAAAGAGGCAGGTTATGACCGCGTTGTCGCTCCATGCTCCATGTGCTATAACACGCTTAAGATGGCAAACGAGGAGGTCAGAAATGATGAGGAAAAGGCTTACAGGATAAATTCCTTTATGGATGAAGAAGAGGATTACAGGGGGGATGTTGAGGTTTTGCATCCATTTGACCTTCTCCGCGAGGTGGGTATGGATAGAGTGCGCGGAGCAGTTAAAAAACCGCTTGAGGGGCTTAAAGTAATGCCCTATTACGGATGCATGCTTGTAAGACCTGAGATTGCAGCGCTAGGCAAGGGCGAATTGCCCGGCATAATGGAGGACTTGATAAAGGCGCTGGGTGGCGTTCCTGTATATACTCCGTACAATATAGAGTGCTGTGGCTCATATCATGTTGTCTCCAACCCGGACTTTGTAATGGCTAGGGCGAGGGATATTGCTAAGAAAGCTGTGATGGAAGGTGCCGAGGTCATAATAACATCATGCCCTCTTTGCCATTACAACTTGGACAGAATGCAGTTGGAGGCTAAGCGCAAGTGGAAGGACTTTAAGGAAATACCCGCGATATATTTCAGCCAACTGATGGCAATAGCGTTTGGGCTGGGGAAAAAAGATATTGCGCTTGATGGAAATTATGTTGACCCAAGGCCCCTTTTTGAGGCTAAGGGGTTGGTGTAAATGATACAGGAGGTGATTGAGATTGAAGGATGGCGTGGGAGCTAAGGGCAAGAAGGTTGCGAATACCGCGATGAACGATGAGGCAGAAGAGGAAAAAAAGAAGGTCACGATTTATATAATGGGAAAGGCGTATGAGGTGCCTGCCGGACTTACGATAATGAAGGCTGTGGAATACGCAGGCTTTCAGTATATAAGAGGGGCAGGCTGCAGGGCGGGCTTTTGCGGCGCTTGTGCCACAGTATACAGGAAAAAAGGTGATTACAAACTTTACACAGCGCTTGCATGCCAGACGGCGGTAGAGGATGGAATGTATCTCACACAGTTACCTTTTGTCCCAGCAAACAAGGCAAAGTATGATATAGAGAAGATTGAGGTTAGCCCAAATACCCTTATAAAGTTCTATCCTGAACTTGTGAGGTGTGTTAGTTGCAACACATGCACAAAATCCTGTCCTCAGGATCTTGAGGTAATGTACTATATACAGGCAGCGATAAGGGGTGATATTGAGAAGGTAGCCAAGTTATCCTTTGATTGCATACAGTGCGGGCTGTGCGCCATAAGATGTCCTGCTGAGATCGCACACTATCATGTGGCACAATTGGCCAGGCGCCTTTATGGCAAGTATATGAGCCCAACCCCAAAGCATTTGCTGGAGAGAATCAAAGAGATTGAGAGCGGAAAGTTTGACAGGGAAATGGAGGAGATAATGAAGATGAGCATTGAGAAGATAAAGAAGATGTACGCTGAGAGGGACATTGAAGGCGCAACAGAGGCTAGAGCAAAGGCTGAAAAAGATTGAGCGTTTGTTGGAAAAAAGGTGGTGAATATGAAATTGATAGATGGTTACCCGGAGTATATGCGTGAGTCCATAGAAAAGGTTGAGGATACAAGGGAGAGAAGGCTTAAGGAAGTGTATAGAAGAATGAGCATGGATGAAAGGGAGGAAGTGCTTAGAAAGTTCCATCCCGATTATGACCCCAAAGGGAAGAGAAAGATTAGGGTCGGTCCAAATGCTGGTGACGTAGCGCCGAATGAGTTTGTTGATTTACTGGAGGCTGAGCCCATGATAAACGAAGAAGATGTTGATTTATCGCAGATAGACTACGATGT
>QMTG01000106.1 GCA_003649915.1 Thermoplasmata archaeon | reverse complement strand
CTTAAATACATAGATTCTATTTTCATTGGAGATGATGAGGGTAATGAGGTGGAATAAACCAACGTCGCACAACAGGCGGGTATCTGGCTTCGGCACTTCGTGCCTCCGCCCAAATCCTTCGCTATCGCTCAGGACTTCAGATACCCGCCAAACGTTAGGCGTAATTGCTCGCCCGACACATGACAAATAATATAAACTATGAATGAGATATATACATGCAGGTGATAAAACAATGGTAAGCGATGAGATGCTTTATCTTATGGCGAACAAAGAAAAATTAGAGGCAGAACAAAGTGGGAAATACATAGCTCTATACAAAAATAAAGTAATTGCTGTGGGAAAAACAATACATGAAGTGTATGAGAAAGTCAGAAAAATAAAGGTCAAGAATCCGCTAATTGTGTACATACCGCGAAAGGGAGAGGAGGCTCTTTTAATATGATAAAGATACCATATGTCTCATGGCGAGGACGCTACTGCCCACTAGTTGAGGTACAAATAATAAACCAAGATAAAATTGTCAGAACTTTAGCATACCTTGATACAGGTGCAACATATTCCGTTTTTCATGCCGACTTTGCAGAAGAATTAGGATTAGATATATACTCTGGGGAAAGAAAAGACATTACTGTGGGGGATGGTGGAATGATTCCTCTGTATCTTTTTGAACTAAAACTTATTATTGAGCAAATACACATTGATGCACTAATAGGATTTTCCGACAGATTAGGAACGGGAATAAACATCATAGGTCGGGAAGGCGTCCTAGATGACTATATGGTATGTTTTGATGGAAAAAATAGAGAGGTTATATGGCATGTATGATGTCGGGCGAGCAACTCTTCGTTCACTGTCGCTCACTTCGGGGCTGACGCCCACGCCTAACAGGCGGGTATCTGGCTCGCTTCGTTGCACTCGCTCGGCCCAAATTCCCTCACTTCGTTCGGGAACTTCAGATACCCGCCAAACGTTATATGACATTGACGGGCTTGCGGAAGATTTATTAACTAATTAAAAAATAAAGTAACGAGGTGCAAATCATGAAAGTATACAAAGTCTCAGTAATTATAGAGAAAGATGAAGATGGCTACTTCGCTTATTGCCCAGAGCTGCAAGGATGCTATACTCAGGGCGATACCTATGAAGAAGTGTTAGAAAACATTAAGGACGCTATAAGACTACATATAATAGATAGACTGGAAGAAGGCGAGAAGATACCAAAAGTTGAAATAATCAACCTTACAGCAGTGGAAGTGGCAATATGAGTAGTAAACTTCCAAGAGTAACTGCAAGAGAAGTTATAAAGGTTCTTGAAAAAATAGGTTTTTATTTGGTAAGACAAAGTGGTAGCCATAAGATATATAAAAACGATAAAGGTGTACGTATAACTGTGCCATATCATGCTGGGAAAATATTGCATCCCAAACTACTAAAAAGTATATTAAAAGATGCAGACCTTACTGTAGAAGAGTTCAAAAGAATATTGAAGAAGGGTAAATAATCATGCAAGCCCGTCAACGCTTCGTCGCTACGCTCCTCGCCCTCACTTCGTTCGGGTCATATAACAGGCGGATATGTGGCTTCACTATCGCTCGTCCAAATTTCGCAAAGTGAAACTTCACATATTCCCAATACGCTCATTCCCCTACATTCAATATTTCAAGCGCCTTCTCACGCCCCTTCTTCAATGCTTTCTTGTTCAAGTCAATGTACTTCTCCCGAACTCTTTCCTCGATTGCTCTCTCGAAATCCTCAAATCCTATTGGGCAGGTTGGTATCGCAGAAAAGGCTCCTAAGAGCACAGTATTTGTCACTATCGCAGAGCCTGCTTCTTCTGCCAGCGAAGTCGCATCAAACGCTATTAAGTTCCTGCACTTCGTACTAAGTTCTTTTATAAATTCTCCAATATCAGGATAACTACTCAGACCTAGGGTTACACTTAGTGGAATTATTGGGCGGGTATTCATTATTATATGTGTGTCTTCTCTAGCCTTTCTAACCCATCTCACGACCTCTGACGGCTCAAAGCCTATGATAACGTCCGCCTCGCCCTCACCTATGAGCGCGCTTTTGTGGTCACCAATTGCTATGGTTACTATTACAACTCCACCTCTCTGAGCCATACCGTGAACTTCGCTTATCAAAACATTATTTTTTTTCATCACAGCATGTCCTATTATTGTTGATGCTGTGAGCACGCCTTGTCCTCCGACACCGCATAGTAATATTCTCAACCTTTACCCTCCAATATCGCACCACTCTTTTTCTCCTTTATTGCATTGAACGGGCAAACTTGAGCGCACACTCCGCAGCCCACACATAAAACGCTGTCTATCATCACTTGACCGTTATCAATGTAAATTGCAGGGCAAGCGAACTGATTAACGCAAACCAGGCATCTCTTGCACAAATCTTGGTCTATATAGTATTTATTTCTCTGCTCCCTCTTTGCTCTGGCTTCTAAAAGCGCACACGGCGCTCTGGCAACAATTACGCTTACCCCCTTATGCTCACTTGCTTCTTTAACTGCTTGCACCATCTCATCAACCTTCATAGGGTTAACAACCCTGACGTACTCCACCCCTACGGCCTTTGCAATATCCTCAGGCATTATTTGTCTGGTGTCCTCACCCATGCCAGTGATTCCAGTGCCCGGATGAGGCTGATGCCCGGTCATGGCAGTAGTTCTGTTATCAAGAATTATATAAATCAAGTGCGCTTTGTTATAAATCGCGTTAATCATCCCAGGAATTCCAGCATGGAAGAACGTGCTGTCTCCTATGAAAGACACAACAACTTGCTCAGTGGCCTTTGAAAAGCCACAGCCAGTGCCTATGCTTGAGCCCATACAAAGAAGATAGTCTGCAGTTCTGAGCGGGTGCTGGATACCAAGGGTGTAGCACCCAATATCTGTGCTAAATATGACATCCTTGCCCCTAAGTGCCTTTTTTACAGCATAATACGATGCCCTGTGTGGGCAACCCGGGCATAAAACTGGTGGCCTTAGTGGAGCATTGAATTTTGATTGAAGTCCTCTGCTTTCCCTAGTTCTCCCCAAAATTTTAAGGATGCCGTCCGCTACAACATCATTGTCATACTCAAAGTTGCGCGGAAAATGCCCGGAGATTTTTCCCAAGATCTCCACATCACATCCGTACTTTTTCGCTATATAATACACCTCCTTCTCAAGGTATGGCTCTAGTTCCTCAACGATAATCACCTTCTCTCGCCCACTAATAAACTCTCTCACAGTGCTCTCTGGCACAGGATGCGTCATACCAATCCTTAGCACAGAGCAGTCGATATTATACTCCTTAACAACATCTATCACGTAATTGTACGATGCACCCGAACATATTATTCCAAGGTCTCCATCACCAATTACGTGGGTGAACGGGCATCTTTCGCTTATTTCCATAGCTTTTTTCATATGTTCAAGTAGTGCTATATGTCTTCTCCGCGCGTTTGCAGGCACTGTAACAAATCTCTCCGGATTCTTTTCAAAGTGGCCTGTCCTTTTAATCTCTCTCCTTTTACCCGCAATAACTACACCTCGCACATGACTTACCCGCGTTGTCGTGCGCAATATTACGGGAAGCTCCAAATCCTCAGATAAGTCATAGGCGTAGATAAGCATATCCTTAGCCTCTTGTGGCGTAGCAGGCTCAAGCATTGGGACATTGGCCAATACTGCGTAATACCTATTATCTTGCTCGTTCTGTGAGGAATGGCATGATGGGTCATCAGCACTTACGAGAACAAAGCCTCCTCTTACGCCCACGTATGCTAGTGTTATGAAAGCGTCCGATGCAACATTCAGGCCAACATGCTTCATAAATGTGAGTGCCCTAAGCCCACTAGCAGATGCCGCAGCAGCCACCTCCACCGCAACCTTCTCGTTCACAGAGAATTCAAAGTACATCCCTACATTTCTTGCCACCCTGAAAAGGGTATTGCCTATCTCCGATGAAGGCGTGCCCGGGTATGTGGTAGCACCGGCTACGCCAGCCTCTATGGCACCAAGTGCTATTGCTTCGTTGCCAAGCAAAAGGGCCTTATCTCCTTCCTTCAACTTGTCTATATCCATCCCCCAATCTCCTGAGTGAACTTTTCCTTTGCCAGAAGAATTTGCCAGTTCCTGTCAACATCTTTTTGAATCTTTTCAATCTCCTCCTCGCTCAAATGCCTAAATCTTCCCTGCATTTTTAGGTAATCTCGCACAGGCACT
>QMTG01000105.1 GCA_003649915.1 Thermoplasmata archaeon | reverse complement strand
TATAAATATTTTATGTTAAAATACTTAGGATACTCTTATGGTAGCGTGGGTCTTACTAAAATTGAGTGTATTAAAACCCGTCTAAAGGAAGAAACGCTCGAACTTTTAAGAAAAATGCAGGGTTTATTATACTTCTTACAAATCTTTTTCGCAGTCATACATGCGTTGTGGCTGTTTATATTTACTGGACAAAACACCAAATCACATTTTCTGACGATTTTTCTTATTCTGTCTTCCTTTCCCTTCCCGTTGTGATAATATAGTTCGCAGCCAAGTGATTTTGATACTTCCTTATAATGTTGTTCGAGCCTATCTAACCCGCCGATGAATGCAATCTTTGGTTTTTTTCGTAATTTTAAAAATTTGGCTTTTTTCATGAGTTATAGTGAGTTTTTAGGTATAATTATATTTAATCCAAATATTACTAGGTTATTAAGTCACAATCCTAAAAAATTTAAGAAAAAGCTTTTAAAATTTAATTAATGTAGGTGGAGTATCTGCCCATATCAGAACTATGACCTATCCAGCACCATATTTAGCGTTGAGCGGAAAGACTTAATAATATTCTTGCAAAAATTTTAACCCGCCTTTTTCTTATCGTATATGAAAGCCAGCACTAAACCGAATACCATTACCCCAAGCAAAAACAGTATCGCACGGTCTTTTTTCGGTTTTTCTATTCCTTCGAAAAGCCTCCAATCCGGTTGGGTTAGAAATGCATTTCTCACGGCTTCCCACTCCTTCCTGAATTTATCTATTTCTTCCTGCGTTGCGGTCTTCTTTACTTTCACTTTCTTCCTCAGCTCAAAGAAATCTTGCGGAAATACGTCTTCTTTCACCCGCACTTCAAACTTTTCTCCAGTAGATTTCCTGATGATCACGAAGTTATAGTTGCTTGTATTTATGCTTGCCGAGAGTTTTTTGATGTTCTTTATCGAAAAATCTGTTACTTCCGTTCCATCTGGCAGAATCATGCGAAACTCGCCTTTAGACTTTACGTTTGGAATTCCCTGTCCCGTCCCGGTTATATATTGAAAACACTGCATAGAACCCGGTGTGGGAAGGCGGGAGATGATCTTTATGTCGGCTCTCTCTGGTATCTCATTCCCCCACACTTTTGAAATACCGAGCAATGCCGCCCTAAATGCGGCTGAGGTGCATGGGCACATACCGGTTGCTCCGGCGAATTCTTTTGCTATTATCTTCTCTATTTCTTCGTCCGTTTTGTTCTGCTTCTTCAGCATCTTTCTCTTAAATTCTTTCATTTGCTCATTGTGATACTTCCCCACGTCTTCTATTGTTATCTCTATCTCTTCCCCACCGTCCGAAATCACAATCGACGGCAACTTGAACGCTGGCGGCGCCTTTGCGCCCGGCATGTGTGCGTTAACGGGTACAGCTGCAGAGAGCAGCGCCAACAAAACCAGTGCTACGGCTACCTTTTTTGACAATCTCCCACTTTTCATTTTTTTCATCCCATTCCCTCACTCACGTAGCCATTCTTTACCTTATTTTCCTATTCCACCCAAACTTTCTCTGCTAGTCCACGCCCAACGGTCACCAGTTGCTCGCCAATTTTCGCAAGCACATAGTTTCCCCCTTTTCGAACGGGCGTTGACGTTTCCTTCCCAACCAATGTTATTTCTTTGCCTTCTTTGATTCCAAGCTCTTCAAATTTTTCTTTAAGTTATTTTCCACTAAGTACTTTGCTTATCTTTGCCTTTTCACCCTTACCAAGATAATTAATCTGGAAGTTTTCTCCTTTTCGCTCTACGAGCAGCTTCGATGCCTGACCCTCGCCCATCCTTATCTCCTGGTCGTCTATTTTAAATATGAGGGTATCATCTGGAAGGTGGTGCAAGAACTCAACTTCCCTTCCTCTCTCAACGCCGAGTTCAGAAAGATAATTCTCGAAAACCTTTCCCCCCTCAATGGCATTGACCCTTCCTTTCTCGCCGTTCTCAAGTCTTAAAAGAGGAAGCGTTTCGCCTTCTTTATCTACATACACCTTATCGGCCCATCCCCGGGCTATAACCACTTCTTTCCCGCCCACTCTTAAAGAAATGGGTCCCGCATGTATGTGCACCGGCTCGGTAGCTACCACCGTGAGTTCGGTTCCTTCCGAAATGCCCAATTCGCCTAAATAACTTTTGACTTCGGAACCGCCCTCTATTTTCTTTACCCTCACATTTACCTCGGGTTCAACTTCGCTCAATAGCTTCATTTTTTCACCCATTTTTTATCAAACTGTTAGGAAATAAAAAAATCTGCCCTAAATAAGTTAGATTTTGTTAAAAATTTCCTAACAATGCTAGGATTTTTAAGCAAAAACCGAACATCGTTTATGTTTGCTTCTACCACCGCAAAAAGTGGGAAGATAAAGGGTACATGAACAGCAACGGTACAAGGTTTTCTGAGCACGGTAGCTGAAAAGGATGTTAAACCCTTACGTAAGATTTATATATTTGAGGAAATCGATTTAACAATCCTATGAAAGATTTTGTTCATACCATTCCACTTTTAGGTGGAAAGACGACAACATCAATGGTCAGAAATATGCGAATACCTGATGGTAAGGCTTACATTGGAATAATAGCTTTTTCGCTGATGTTGAATATAAAGGACACAAACATAGAAAGGGCTTTGATTGCATTAACGGCGGGAATATTTTACGTTGCATATTCTTTTGCAATAAACAACTGCTTTGATGTAGACACAGACGTTCAAAATCCCCAAAAGCGCAGAAAAAACCCAATTGCAAGTGGAGAGCTAAGCTTTAAGGCAGGCGTGTTATCCTCGCTCCTGATAGCACTAACAGGATCGGTATTCGCTTACTTTACTAACCCCATCATGTTTGCGATATACCTCACAATGCTGGGCTTATCAACATTTTACTCCATTCCTCCAAGGTTGAAGAGCAAGCCCATCGTTGATATAATGTCTCACGGCCTATTTTTTGGAGCCCTGCCCTTTCTGTTTGGGGCTTATCTGGATGGGATGCTCTCAAAACCAGAGATTACTATGAGCGTGGCACTGGCCCTCTACTCCTTTGCAATGGGGATAAGAAATCAACTAGAGGATTATGAGAGCGACCTTAAGGCAAATCTAAAAACCACTTCGATAGTCATAGGAAAAACTCTTGCAGAAAGGATTGCTACCCTGTTTTCCATTTCTTCGATAACCCTCATGCTCTACCTAATATCTCCCCTAGATGCTATGGGAGTTCTGCTATTAACCTCTCAAAAGGTCTACAAAGTTTTTGATTCTTTTGTCGTTATACTTCTAATGATATATCTCCTCAAATCGCTTGTCTCATAGAGGGATTCCTGATGAACGAGAAGATAAAGAAGCTCTTTGCCATATTTGTCTTTTCGACCTCGGTTCTATACCTCTACAAACAGATAGATTTTGAAGAGCTCAAGCTCGCACTTCGGCAGGCGTCTCTCTTATACCTGGGTTTAGCCCTCCTCCTTGCTCTTTTCACCGTTCTCATCTCATGCTTCCGTTGGTATATATTCCTGAACGAGGTTCAGAGGACGAGCTTTAAAAAGACATTTAAGGCATATTTAAGCGGATACTACCTCATCTCAATTCTTCCTCCCACGCTGGGTCATATGGCAAAGGTCAAGCTGGTTGGAGGTGATTACTTCAGGAGCCTTTCAACTTTTGCAACGAGCATCGTAGCTGAGATCCTATTTATAGGCTTAGGTTTGATTTTTATAGGATTTGCCAAGGTGGGCGCAGCGTTCCTTTTCCTTATCCCTTTTATTATCATATATGAAAAAGCCTATACCTTCACAGATTCAATTTTAAAAGCCGTAGAACACCCAAAGCTGGAAAGGATGATCTCCTCATTGAGAGACTCCTTCGAAAGGCTTTATAGTGGGTGGAGAAAAGCTAAAGAGAACAAAATTGTATTTGCGCTTTCCTTCCTGCTCTCGGCTATAACCCTCATTCTTCAGATATTCGGTATTATCGTTGTGGGTAGGGCGTTTGGACTCCACATTCCCCCGGCTGCCGCGTTAAAGGGATTTATAATAAGCACGGTGTTCGCAGGTATAAGCGGGATCCCCGCGGGGCTGGGAGCTAATGAGTTCGGGCTCGTTTTGGGGATAGGCTCCTCAACCAAGGCAGCTATATCGGCATTTTCCTACAAGTTCATATTTCAATATATGTGGGCTATAGTTGGAGCTGTGGTTTTCTACAAAATTTTGGGTGGTTGCAATGAAAATAGCTCTGGTGAGTGATTGGTAC
>QMTG01000104.1 GCA_003649915.1 Thermoplasmata archaeon | reverse complement strand
TGACATCGGAGAAGTTCACACCGTTCGAGATAGAGATGTTATCTATGAGAGAGGATGTGAAAAAAATAATGGAAAAGGTGGAAAAAATTGAAAAAACACTCGAGGAATTGAGAAAATAAAACACTGCACCTCCTAGCCCATCTTCTGAGCATAGTATGCGTTTATAGTTTATCTTTTTTCACATTTTTGAGAATATTGAGTGATAACGTTCTGAGGGATATGTAAGGTCTCGCTGATAGGCGGGGAATTTGGATAGAGTGATAGTGAGCCGTATAACCACCTGCTAGGCGTGGGCGATAGCCCGTAGTGAGCGTAAGCGAGCGGGGAGTTGCTCGCCCGACATCATACATGCCATATGACCTCCCTATTTTTTCCATCAAAACATACCATAAAGTTATCTAGGATACCTTCTCGACCCTATCAATGCGTTGATTTTTATTTGCTCAACAATAAGTTTTAGTCTGAAAAGGTACAAGGGTATCATCCCACCATCCCCCACAGTAATGTCTTTTCTTTCTCAGCATATACATCTAATCCTAACTCTTCTGCAATAGCGCCCACACCATGAAATTTGACTTTTATTTTTCTGCATATACCTCATGTAATGTTTTCCCCACAGCAATTACTTTATTTTTGTATAGAGCAATGTACTTCCCGCCTTGTTCTGCCTCTAATTTTTCTCTGTTCGTCATAAGATAAAGATTTTCTTCGCTCACCCTTTCCCATCACCTATTCGTAATATTATATTATTTACTATTGAGTTCGGGCGAGCAATTACGCCTATCGCCGTATTATAAGAAGCGTTATTATGATGGCGATTAGGATTGCTATGAGCATCCCCAAGATGAATGCATTAGTCTTATACAGAGGTGGCGGATATGATGGTATTTTGATGGTCTTTGTACAATTTCCTTCAATGTGCACATTAATCTCCTTCTTCACTTTAATTTTTGACAGTAAATATGTGGTTCTGTAATCAATTAGTATTGTATAGTTGCCCTCTGCAAGCTTGAATCTTGCAGTTCCATTGCTTGGAGTAACTGTTCCATCGATAATTTCGTTGCCACGATAAACACGCAAGAACGCCCCCTCGATTCCCCTGCCCTTGGAATCTACACATTTCACGCTGAGATAATAAACAGAGCAACGTATTGTGATATTATTATCCTTGGACACCTCTAAGGGGGTGATCTGCCCCACCAGAACATCATGCCAGTAAACATACACATTAAAGCATCCCTTGGGAAGGCGGAACGTCACGGCACCACTTTCGTTTGTGGTAGAGAATGCCATAACAGCACCAGTCAGATTGTTGTAAGCAATGAGTTGTGCATTGCTAAGTCCCATTCCCGCAGTATCAGTTGCACGGAATGCGATGTAATATATTGTGCAGTCTATTGTATACACTGCGTTTGCCGATACATTGATGGAAGTATCTGCAACCTCTATCCCTCTCCACCAGACTATAATCCTATAGTCTCCTCCAGGCACCCTACTCAGGGAAAACTCACCATTTTCATTGGTCTTATACGGTATTGCAGATGTTGTAGAGTTGGGATGCGTTATGTATGCTGCTGCATCGCTCACAGGTAAATCGTGGCTGTCAACAATTCTAAATATGGGATAGTAGACAGAGCAATTTATTGTTATAGGATTATCGCGTGATACGTTCTCGGATACGTGAACATGCTGATGTGCTACTATGCATCCTTGCCAAATAACATAGACATCATAGTCTCCACCAAACATTTCAAGCACAACAATGCCTGTGTCGTCTGTAATTGAGGATGATACAGTGGTTCCCGAGACCTTAACCACTATTTCGGCCCGGGGAAGCGGAAGGTTCTTGGAATCAACAGCCTTAAAAGCAACGGAGTACGTTATTCCAAGAGTTATATATGTCGTGTAAACATCCTGATACTGCCCATACTTGTAGTAGCCAAAATGTGTGTAATAATTATAGCCGTTGTTGTCCACGGCCCATACTGTTATGTTGTACCTACCCGGGGGATATGATGAATAGTTCCAGGAAATTTCATAATCTGCCATATAACTTATAGGTGTGCCACCAACACGCGTCATGCTTACGTTGTCCAATATGATCTCACCCAGTGGACTTTCAAGTGTAAGGTTTACCCACTTTATATCATAACCACCAAATGGGTCTGTGAGCACCGCGTGGAAATATACTGTCTTGTTGGATGTAGTCAACAAGAAACCTGTTCTTGTGCTCCTATTGTAATCTAAGGCTGTCACGTCCTTTATTTTCATGCCAGGTTGCCCCTTCAATATCACACGACTATCTGCGGTGGGTGTATCCCAGAGAAGTGTAATATAGGTTGATGTCCCAGGTGTTAACGAAATTTCAATCCTAATTGAAGAGCCTGCGGGAAATGTGTGCGGTGTCATGTTTGCACTAAAAATCTCAAAATGTGGTGTGGTAAACAACTGTACATTGCCAAAGTTTTTAGAGGCAACAAGTGTGCCCTCTGGGTTTTCGCTGGCGTTTGTAACCTCATATATGGATAGGGTTATCTGTGCACTCTTCTGACCTCCAGACGCGTACATCCATATGCCGAGAGTGTATTCTTCAACTACAAAATCTCCCGCAAGAACTGGGTACAGGTACCAGTCTTCCTTCCATTTTGTCCCACTAGTGACAGTGTGATTTACCCTCTCAAAGTCCTGTGTTGTGTCAAAATAGTTTCTAACGCTATAGCCCTGTATGTCCTTTGAGGCCTCTGTCTCATTCACCCAGTGGAGAAAGAATACATAATCCTTCGTATCATCCTCTTCCGCGAAGCTGTCAATGTTGGGGGTAAAAATCAGTGTCGCTAGGAGCACTACTATACCTACTAACAATACATACACTCTCATCTTTATCACCTCAATATGTAGTTGCCCATCCCATTGTTGGCCCTACGGCGATGCATGTGATATCACCGGGCTTGTTGCGGCCGCCGCGAATTTCTGTGTACAGGTTCTTCACGCAGATTCTGTAGTAGGTATTGTTGCATAGATTCAGAAAGAGATATAAGCAGTATGTGTTTGTTGACTCCCCATCAGTGCCTGAAACAACCATGTCGGCGTAGCCGTCACCATTTATGTCGTCGCATACGAAGCACGAATACTCATAGTCATCGGTGAGGTCTATTAGGGAGTCTGTTATTGGTGAGTTTTGCTTCCATACAGTAGCGTCTCTCACGGCGGCGTATGGATCCGTATTATTGTAAATGAGAATTGTCCCATCCTTTGCTGCGACAATATCATTGTCACCATCATTGTCCACATCACCCGCACCTATTGCACTAGCACCCGCACCTGAAGCAATGACTAGCCTCTTTTCCGTCGTCCCAAGGCCAACAACAAAGTATATGCGATCCACGTAGACAGCATCAAGGGATTTATTGCCGTTTTGGCTATCCGTATCTTCAACTTTTACATAAACTGTACCTGTTACCACAGGATCTATTTCGTAGCTGTATATGGTTTCAGTCAACGCAGAGACTGTGACCATGGATGTATACGTGATATTATCCGTTGAGTAGGAGAAGAGGAAATTATCGCCGTCCGTGCTTGCTGTCTGGTTCGCCTCAACAATGAACGTCACACTGGTCGCCCCGCTAGGTATATCAAAGGACCATATATGCTCTAGACTGCTATACTCCGCTACAGGCTGCGTGATATTCAGGCATATATAATCAACCTTTATCCAGTCCGCACTCACGTTCCAAACGCCGCGGTCTGTGTCATTGACCTTAATGTAAATGGTACCCGTGGTTGAGTTTAGCGTGTCGTTCGTGTAAGAGTATAGTGTGTCCGCATCGGTAGCGTTCACAGTGAACATATAGTGCCATGTGGAATTATCGGAAGACCACCAGAAGGCAAACTCGTCGCCCTCTGCGCTGCTATTAATGTAGGCCTCCACATATATTGTTTTGTTCCCCGTGGTAATCCCGGCGAGATACCAGATGTGCTCGAGTGTGCTGGCATTTAAGTATCTCACTGCAACATAATCAACATGAAGGGTTCCCTGCGCCTCGCCAGGAGATGAGTGGTCGTCATCTTGGAACTTGATTTGCACGCCTCCTGTCTCGTTTGCAAAATCCGGAGACAAAGTGAAACTTAACTGCTGATAGTCAGTATTACCCACATCATATCCTGTAGCTTCGAAGTTTCCTGAGGTGAAATTCCGCGCCCAAATACTGCACTTTTCGTTTTCTGCATCTTCATAGTAGGCGTTTATATGCACATTAAATG
>QMTG01000103.1 GCA_003649915.1 Thermoplasmata archaeon | reverse complement strand
TTCATTTTTTTAACGAGTTCTGGAGAGGTCGCAGCACCTAGCACTCTAGGCTCGCTTACAAGCCTGCCAACGCCATAACCCCCAAGGGTGAAAATCATTTTCACGCCAAAATCTCTAGCGATTTCTATTATCTTATGGCTGAGCATATACTGCCCCTCGGCAGAGGTGCCCTGATAATCTCCAACCAAGATTAGCAGATCCCCATCTTTTCTTTCAACATGATATATTTCGTTGTTTACAAGTTTTATAAGACCGGCATCGTCCACAAGAACTTGAGGTGGAAAGTGCGCAGAATATATTTCAATAACCTTTTTTGCTTTAGTTTCATCAATCAAATGCTCTGCAGCGAGTTTTCCAACATTTCCCACGCCTGGAAGCCCTTCAATAAGTATAGGCGATACAGGCTTAATTTTCTCCAGCACCCTTACAATAATATCATCCATTTTTATCTCCTCCAATGTGCGAGCTCATCACACTCCTTTTAAGCATTCTTCTATACTTTCCATAGCGATCCTCTGGGGAAAACTTTGGTGGGTGCGGCGTCCTAGTTTTCTCACCGCACACTGGGCATGTGGTCGCAAGTGTGTACCTCCCGCATGCGGGGCATACCTTCATCCTAAACCTTCCCATGCGCATCCCCCTCATATTTTTAATCTTTAGCCATCCCATGCGGCAAGTGTGGGCGTAGGCAGTATGCATCATACAAACTTAACACTCCCTCCAGCGCTCGTTATGTTCTCTGTAATCTTTTTAACAACTTCTTTGTAAGCCCTCTCTCCAGTTTTATACTCTGGTGCAGTGATCACAACCTCGTACCTAGGTGCACCAACATACCTAATTTTGACATCCACACCCTTGATTTTAACATTTTCCCCTTTTTCTAGTGCATCCTTTATCTTGAGCACACCATCAGGCTTGTAACATGTTATTTCAAAACCTCTTTTTATCCTAACGTATGGTGGAACGATATTCTCCCGAGCAATCTCAATAAATACCTTTATCCACTCTCCGCTCATCCCCTCCTCTTCCAGAACATCAGGGTTTATTGCGCACTGCTCAAACGCATTATACAAACTTCCAAACACCTTGAGCAGGTCTTTTCCAATCTTTTCATAGCACTCTTGGAGTGGCATGCCCGCTCTCTCGGCAAAAAGTTCAAACAATTTTTCCGCTTTTTTTTCATTCTTCCATTGCTGTATTTTTTCCCTGCGCTGGTGCTCATTGACCTGTTTGAGCGATAAGTCAATCCTCTTTCTGTTAGGGTCTGCTCTCAAAACCTTACACACAATTTTCTGCCCCTCTCTCACATGGTCTCTTATATATTTCACCCACCCTGAGGCGATCTCGGCAATGTGTATAAAACCCTCCTTGTCCCCGTACTCGTCTAAGGTAACAATTGCTCCAAAGTCCTTAACTTCCTTTACTGTGCATACTACAAACTCTCCTTCCTCAGGAAAATCCTCTTTGATCACTTATACTCCCCCAAAACTTCTCCTAAAAACCTGCCTTTTCCCCCCGTTGGCTCGGCAAGCAATGCCCCACATATTAGGCATGTCACCTTTGTTGCAGGCTTGTTGAAGACAATCTGCTCATTGCCACAGTCTGGGCATTTAACCCGCACAAATACACTTTTTGGCTCAGGAATAACCACTCCCCATCACCTCGGGCTATTCAAGTACGAACTTCTTCACTCTAAACCCCTCTGGCTGAACGCACTTCTTGCACACTTTGCACCTGAGCCTGAGCGCGACTTTTTTTGTGGGTTTCTCCCGCCCCTCAGGCTTGGGTCTAGGGAAACCTCTGTATCCTGCCATTACTCTTCTGAACCTTCTCTGGCCCCAGCTCAGCTCACTAGCTTGTTTCTTCTTCACCCTCTCCACCTCATGCTCGGTATGTCTTCCGCAATGAGGACAGTAGGTCTTAACAACTCTCGGCATCTTCATACTCATTCACCCTACGCCTATCAAGCACCTGAGCATCGCTATACTTTGTGCTTGTGTGCAACGCACCAATGTTATTTAAACCTTCTCCTCACCCTCGATGATTTTCAGTCTTTCCTCAAGAGCCTTTGCAAACCTCCTCAGCACGTCAATATTCTCCTTAAACCACTTATCCCTCGCCTCTATCTCCTTCCTAGCCTTTTTAATGTCCGCCTCTAACTCCTCTGCCAATGCATAGAGTTTAGCGAACCTCTCCCTTTCAGTCTTCACCTCTTTCTCCAGCGCGCTAATCCTTTCAGGACACTTTGCATGCTCTTTTTCAACCTGGGCAAGTTTGACCTCAAGTTCTCTTATTTTATCGTCCCTAGCGTCAAGAGTTTCCTTCAAAGTCTGGATGAGCGCATCCCTTTCTTCGAGTGCTTTCTCAAGTTCTTTAATTCTTTCTTTAGCCTTTTCTAGCTCTTTTTCTTGCATTTCATAGGCGTTCCACAATTTTGCCAAACGAATTTTGTCGGGCATCTCCTCCGTGGGCACAGTTGCCATTATTTTTCCCTCCATAAGCACGGTATTACATCCCCCATAACATCCCATCTATATTAACATTTTTGTTTAGTTTGGTGTTGACATGGAAGAGTGATCCCATATTAAGTGAATAGCATGATATGGCGGCGCATATAATGGCACGATCGCATATACAGGTCCTCAATGCAAAAAACTCTAAAATTTGCACTATACCCCCAAGCATTGAATTGTGCTATGGAAATATTGCATGTGCTACGGTTTTAACGCACATGATAAACCCATAGGAAAAGAAATAAATATTGGGGCTGATTTTGAAGGGATAAGGCTGTAGGTGGAGTGTTATGGTCAATGGCGCGTTAAAATGCCTGCGCACGACTTTACACGCAATTGTATTAGCGTTATTAATTGTCTCGGTTGCCACAGCACAGTATCATGCATCCTCTGCAAAGCCAAGGCTTTATAATCTATCTGTATCGTCCGAGAGCGATTTTGAGAACACTCCATACACATTCATAATTTCATACTCCCACCCGCTAAACAAGCCACCTGATCATGTGTGCCTGATAATTGATGGAAAAAACTACACAATGCACGAGGTTGATAGCGACGATAAAAACTATACTGATGGAAAGGATTACTATTACACTTTGTTCCTAGAACATGGCGTTCATGTTTTTTATATCAAGTGCTGTGTGGGGAACATTACGATACAGACCAATGCTAGGGCTGTGGTTGTGCAAAGCATACTGGCCACACGTCATTCAGACCTCATACTCTTTTTATCAGCAGTTTCTATAGTTTTCATAGTACTTCTTGTTTACTTAATTCTCCTAGCAAGAAAATTCGTCAAGAGCCTAAAACCTCCCTGATTTTTTTCCTAACAATATCTCCAACGATTCTGCCATCAATTCTCCCTCTAAGTTCTGACATAACCAGCCCCATTATTGGACCAAACGCCCTTTCTTCTCCCCTTTCCCTTATAAAGTCTATTTTTTGAGATATTATCCTATCCACAATATCCTTCGCATCCTCTACGCTCAAGGCTATGAGTTTTAGATCCCTAGCCGCCTTCTCCGCACTAATGTTGCGTTTAAGTGCGTGCACAATCACATCCACAATCACGTCTTTTGAGAAAAGCCCCTTAGCCACGCACTCGATGCTCTCCTCCACAATGTTCATGTCGGGCGTAATACCTAATTTTCTAGCCTCGGCCAGCCCCATGAGGAGTGCCCTGGATATAACGCTTACGCCCACCATTGTGCTGTATTTTTTAGCCCAATCTTCAAAATAATCGTCAAGACCTTTTTTAACGATCTGTTCAGCCTCTTCATCGCTAATACCGTACTCTTGACTCAGCCTCTTCATCTTATCCCAGGGCATCTCTGGAAGGGCATTCTTAAGTTTCTCAATGTCCTCCTTTCTGATCCTAATGGGTGGTACATCAGTTTCAGGGTACATCCTTGCTCTTCCGGGTAATGGCCTGCTGTATGCGGTTCTTCCATCAGGCAAAGGATCCCTTGTCTCCTTCGGAACACCGTGGAGGGCAGCAATAGCCCTGTCTCTCACCCTAATAATCGCTTTTTTTGCAACTTCTCGCTGCCCGCAAGTGATTACAAAGGCGTCCTTTGGTCCAAGGGAGAGTTTATTTCTGAGGTTGATGACCTCCTCCTCGCCAATCCCGTAAGCAGGGAGTTCGTCGCTATGAAAAATCCCGCCAACACCAGCCTTTCTAGCGTACATTGCAAGTTCTGGTCCAAGCTTATCCTTGAGCAAACCTGCGAACCCGAGAAGGCGTACTCCGAGAACTGCCCCGCCATCCTTC
>QMTG01000102.1 GCA_003649915.1 Thermoplasmata archaeon | reverse complement strand
GGGGCCAAGAAAGTTGCCAAAGCTTAGAAATGTTTCTGGAGAAGAAGTTGTCAAAATCTTGTGTAATAAATTTGGCTTTCAAATAACTGGAAGAAAGGGTAGCCATGTTAGATTATCAAAAATCACACCAGAAGGTAAGGTTGGTACCGTAGTTCCAATGCATAAATAATTGAAAATTGGTACTTTAAGGGGAATATTAAATCTTGCAAAGGTTGATATCGATGAGTTCTCTAAATACCTATAATATGTGCCCGTTACCCGCAACTCTCCGCTTCGCTTCGGTGCTTAATGTCCGACGTAGGTAGACATGCATACAACTCCTTTGCTCATCCAAATACAACCGCCAATTTTTATATCTTGCTATGTTACTTACCCTATTGTTGGGGAAATACTGTAAATTAACATCCTTAATGAGCAAAAGGTGGAAAAGATCATGAAGCCACTATATAGTAAAACTAAATGGAGAGGGGTGAAACGTACAACGATTCGGCTGTGTATAATTTTATCCTTTCTTCTATGTTTAGATCATACTCAGGGGGTTTTAGCGTGGTCAAATGGTGGTTTTAGCGACGACCCAGCAAATCCAGACTATGGTACGCATGATTATTTGGCTGAGCATGCCCTCGATTTCTTACCATATGATGAGAAATCTTTTATCCTTGTGCATTTAAACACATATCTCTATGGAACAGAACTACCAGATAACTACTATGCATCCGATGGTATCGGCGATCGCATAAAACATCATGTATACTTTGATGTAGATGGAACTTTACTGGACGACTCATCCGCAGTCCGTGCACAAGAAGAGTATGAGAGCGCATTAAATTATCTACTAAATAACGACACATATAATGCATCGAAGACCATTGGGATTATGTCGCATTATATAGTTGATGTAGGAAGTTTTGGTCATGTGATGGGGAAAAATACTCCTTGGGGTGAAGAGACACATCACGAAGATTATGAAGATTATGTGAACGATCACACAAGCTCCTATGACTCACCTCTTTTTGATCCCTACCTAATTTTCGATGGCAAGATTTTACTCGTGGATGCATACAATGCCACCTTGATGATAGCATATAATACGACATTTGGCGATGGAGATAAAACGAAAAACTGTACGTGGATGGATGATAACTATAATTGGTCTAATCCAGAGTTCGTTGACTCATGTGGTGCAACACTTAACAGATGCGTGAATTTGCTAGCAGATGTTATTCATACATTAATAGTAACTGCACGGCAGATGCAACAAAATGAGCCGCCAATGTCGGTCACATTGTATACTCCTGCAGAAGTAACGGCCACATCAATACTCATACGGTGGTCACAGAACACTGATACTGACTTCTATGCATATGAAGTTCACATATCCCAGACGCAGGGATTTATACCGACACAATCGACGCTTGTTGCTCGGATAGAAGACCAATCGCGGACATCGTACAATATCACCGGCCTAACGCCTAACACAACGTACTACATTAAGGTGGTGGTTGTGGATACTAGCGGACTGAAAAGAGTATCCAATGAGTTATCTGCTACAACAAGTATAGATAGTGATACACTGAATGCTACAAAACCACCAGAACCGCCGAAAAAGACTAATAACGATACACTATATTTAATATGTTTTAGCTTACTAATGATTTTCCTAATCTACGGGATTGTTCTCAATATAAAGAGACGTAAAAGAAGTACATACACACGTACTAGGCTCACCCGTAAAAGGTGATATAATTCGTCATATCCCACCCTTTAAATACCCTTAACCCCATTACCCGTGGGGACTAGTCCCCAAAGGAGGTAGATGTGAATGGCTCGGGTTGCATCGGTAGAGGATTTTTGATTGGGCGGGAACTTAACTGTAAAAAGCGTCCATATTGATTTTAGCTTTTCCGTGCACGCTTTTGCGAATACCAGCAATAATCCAGTAGAGCAAAAGGGTGCAGTGTTCCCGTCGGGATTCACGTCGGAAAAATTCTCGTTATCACCAAACATCGTTTTTCCGACTAAATCCCGACTTATAAAAACTAATTACACCGATAAAATACCAAAAATGCTCCCGTCGGGATTTGAACCCGAGTCCTCGGCTCTCTCTCACCCTGCTGGTTTCTTTCCGTGCACGCTTTCTTTGCCAGCCAAAGAAAGGGTGTCGAGAGGCCGAGATGATTGGCCGGACTACACTACGGGAGCCTGCCAGTCTTAATCAATAATGCTCTTAAATACATTGTGCATCGTAAGATTTATTAAACGCATGCCGATTTTTCGACCATGGAATGGCTATACATGACTGATTGTTATCTTAGGGAGTTCGACGCAAAGGTTGTTGGTGTTAAGGGCAATGAAGTGTACCTTGATCGCTCCGCATTTTACCCCGGTGGTGGAGGACAGCCCTGTGATACCGGCGTATTACGCTTTGGTGATAATATAGCCAGGGTTGTGGATATGAAGGGCGAGGCGCACATCATTGATGGGCCTGCACCAAAAATTGGCGATGATGTGCGTGGCGTTATAGATTGGGAGCGCAGGTATAAGATTATGAGAACGCATACTGCGCTTCATATAGTGGCTGGTGTTGCTTACCAGAATTATGGTGTTAAGATTACAGGAAATAAGCTGTATGAGGGATATGCTAGGGTGGATTTATCTTTTGAGAGAATGAGCAAAGAACTGGCGCAGAAAATAATTGATGAAAGCAATGAGGTTGTGCGTAGGGACATACCAATAAAGATTTACTTTATAACCAAGGAGGAATTCAAAAACCGCCCTGAGCTTATGCGTGTAGCCCCGCATCTTTACGAGAAGTACGATAATATAAGGATTGTGGATATTGTGGGCTTTGATGTGCAGGCCGACGGCGGCACACATGTGAAATCCACGGCAGAGGTGGGCAAAATATTCCTGGAAAAATATGAAAGCAAGTGTAGGGTTCACAAAAGAATATACATAAGGTTGAGCGAAATATAAACTATTTTTTTATATCACGATGTAATTACCCCACCCGCAATGAAGCTGATAGAAGAGCACCCAATTCTAAAGTTTGAAAGGAAGAAAAAGGTAAAATTCTATTTCAACGGCAGAGAATATTATGGGTATGAAGGCATGAGTGTTGCCTCCGCCCTTTACGCGAACGGCATAAAAATCTTCTCTGAAAGCGTTAAATACAAAAGGCCAAGAGGGATGTTTTGCGCCATAGGAAAGTGCTCGTCATGCCTCATGAGGGTTGATGGAATTCCAAACACCAGAATATGTATAACGCCATTACGTGAGGGTATGGTGATTGAGACACAGCATGGAAGGCCGAGTTTGCCCACTGGGAATATAAAGTACGGTGGTATTGATGATGTGGAATGCGACCTTTTAGTTATAGGCGGAGGCCCTGCAGGCTTATCTGCAGCACTCACCGCTGCCAAATATGGCGTTAATGTTCTGCTCGTTGATGAAAACTTTCGCCTTGGTGGCCAGCTTATTAAACAAACTCATAAATTTTTTGGTTCTAGGGAGCAAAACGCGGGCATTCGCGGGATTAGAATAGCAGAAAAGTTGGTATCGGATGTTTTGGCGCATGATAACATCAAAGTGATGACCGAGGCAAAAGCATTGGGATACTTTGATGATGGTGTTGTGGGCATCGAGCATAACAGAAAATTATACCGTATCAGGGCTAAAAACTATGTAATTGCCACAGGGGCATCGGAGAACTTTCTGGCATTTGAAAATAACGATTTACCTGGAGTTTATGGTGCAGGTGCTGCGCAAACCCTGATGAATGTTTATGGCGTAAAACCGGGAGATGAGGCAATAATGGTGGGTGCGGGAAATGTTGGCCTTATCGTGACTTACCAACTATTGCAGGCCGGGGTGGACGTATAACTTGTGGTTGAAGCCATGCCAAAGATTGGTGGATACTTTGTGCATGCGGCGAAAATACGAAGGTGTGGTGTCCCAATACTTACAAGCCATACAATAAAAAAGGCATGGGGAAATGGCCATGTGGAGGGGGCAACAATCGTAAAACTCGATGAGAGATGGCAGGAAGTTGAGGGGTCCGAATTCGACGTGACTACCGATATAATATGCATATCCGTTGGCTTACGCCCCTCGAGTGAGATTCTCTTCCAGATGGGAGCAGAGATGAAATACGTGCCTGAGTTGGGAGGACATGTCCCAATACGCAACAAATACATGGAAACCACAGCAAAGGGTGTTTTTGTTGCTGGGGATGTGGCAGGTGTTGAGGAAGCATCCATTGCGATAATGGAGGGAGTTGTTGCTGGAGCTTCTGTTGCCATAAACATGGGTTTGGGGGGTGAG
>QMTG01000101.1 GCA_003649915.1 Thermoplasmata archaeon | reverse complement strand
ATACATTAGAATCTGTAACATTAATCCACCCTGGGAATAAAATTTTAGAGTTTTCAGAAACAAACTTTGACTTATTTTCTACAACCATCTCCAGCATAAGCCTTGGCCAGAGCAACTTTGTTGTTACTGTCAGTGTGGAGTTCTCAATAATAAATGTTGAGTTGTGCACAAAAATTCTGTACTTGTGGAAGAAATCTTGAAGTATGGTTACCGTTGCATTTCTCACAATTAATGTGCCATTTATCACTGTTATATTGCCGTCCACCGTATAATTACCAGAAAGCACATATCTTGTATCCTTAATTATCAAGTCGCCCATGTTTTGCGCTCTTGCCTGAGGAGTAATCATGCTGGCAATGATTATTATATTGGAGAGTACAAGCATTCCCACCATCAATATACACATTGGTCGCCACTTCATACAACCCACCTGCCTCATTGAAATATATACCAATCTAGCCGTTAGTGTGTGAATACATCACCCACTATATATATGTTGCCATTCATTTAAAACACTGGCATTATTTTGGACATGCAAAGAAATATTAACCTCCTCATTCTTTCCACGGAAGATGATACACATACTTTGCGTCGGAGGTCTCGATCCCTCGGGCTCTGCAGGAATAATCATAGATTCATTTGTGGCTAAATGCTTTGGTGCACACCCGATATGTATACCGACGGCAATAACAATGCAGAGTTATGAGCACGTGCTGAAAATCAGGGAGAGAGACGTTACCGATATAATTTATGATTTGAAAAAAGCGTTAGCATTCTTTGATTTTTCCGCTGTGAAAATTGGTATGGTTTATTCCCCTGAGATACTTGAGAATGTTGTCTCCGCCCTGTACTCTGAGGGCATACCTATTGTTTACGACCCCGTTATGGTGGCATCGTCTGGTGGTTTGTTATCCACTGATGATTTGGCTGAGAGAATTGCAAACGTTTCCACAAAGTTTCGGTTAATAACCCCGAATATTGATGAGGGGTTGAAGATACTTGAAGATGAGAGCAAAAAATCGGCGCGTATTAGCATTGATCAACTCAAGGAAATGGCGATGGAGTTGGGAGAGAAACTCAGGTGTCCAGTGCTGCTAAAGGGCGGGCATTTGAAGGATGAAAAAGAAGCAATTGATGTCCTTGTTCATGACAACAGCGTGCGCTTTTTTGTAAGCGAGAGGGTTGCGGGGGGTATAATCAGGGGTACGGGATGCGCTTATTCCACCTTAATAGCAACATTTTTGGCAATGGGAGACCCACTTGAAATCGCAATAAGGAGGGCTAAGGGTGCACTATATTCGATGATTAATAACTCGTATAGCGTGGGAAGTAATGTGAGAGTTCTCGGCTTGCCCGATAGGGAATACAACGTTATTGTAGCACTTTCCAATGCCCTCAGGGAACTTGTAAAGTTCCTGCCCTCGGACTTTGTGCCCGAGGTTGGTATGAACATAGCCTACGCTCTCCCGCATGCTGTGAGGAGGGAAGAAGTGTGCGGAATCAAAGGAAGGATTGTCAGGTTTGGTGATGAAGTCTTGTCCATGGGGCATCCAGAATTCGGCGCCTCAGACCACATGGCAAGGGTTGTTTTAACAGCCATGGAATACGATGTGGGGATAAGGTGCGCGATTAACATAAGGTACTCTCAAGAGATAATTGAGTGCTGTCATTCCCTGAACCTTAAGGTTGCAGGATTTAGCAGAAAGGAAGAGCCTGCTGGTGTTAAAACCATGGAATGGGGCATTGCTAGGGCTATTGAGGAGTATAGAAAGGCTACGGGGAGTCTAAATGTTCCTGATGTAATATTCGACAAGGGTGCTGTTGGAAAGGAGGCAATGATACGCGTGCTTGGTCAATCGCCAAAGGATGTGCTGCATAAAGTTAGGAAAATTGTCTATGCCCTTTGATTTTGTGGGAGATATTATGCATTGCCAAGCCCGTATTGAGGTAGAATGCCGTGATGTGCGTGATGCTGAGATAATAATGGCTGCGCTCATGCCTGAATGTAGATATCAGCCAAGGACTGAGGTTGATATCCATCGCGATAAAAATCGCATCATTGTTTTTATTGATGCATCTGATATATCAGCGCTAAGGGCATCAATTAACTCGTACATGAGATGGATTTATATGGCATTGAGGGTTATAGGTTGCGTGGAGGAATGCTGTAATGGAAGCGCCTGAGGATATTAATGAGAAGGTGGCACAACTGCAGACGATACAGCAGCAACTCCAGTTAATACTCACACAAAAATATCAGTATGAGATTGAGGCCAAGGAGATTGAATCTACGCTCAAGGAATTAAAAAGCCTGCCCGAGGATACTCCTGTATACAGAAGCATAGGGGCAATACTTGTGAGGGTTAAGGATAGAGAGGAACTAATAAAAGAACTTGAGGAGAGAAAAGAAAACATAGAGGTAAGGCTTAAGGGTATAGAGAAGCAGGAAAGCGTGCTCAGGGGAAGGTATGACGTGCTTCAGAGGGAGATTGCCAAATTTTTGCGCACAGGGAAGGGTTGAGCCTAGGAATGATAAAGATGGTTGCGCCAAATAGTAAGCCGCAGACTATATTAGAACTGTTGAAAAAGCGAAAGTTTTGCACAATCACCCACCAGAATGCAGACATTGATTCCATCGCCTCCGCCGTCATGCTTTACGAGTGCTTTAACTCTCCTATAATCGTGCCCAGAGGTATGAATCGCGCAGCATCCTCTGCCCTGCAGAAAATTAATACTTGGGGAGATATGATAAGAAATGGTGTTGTGATCTTGGGCACCAATACTCTGCCCTCATGGGTCAATACTGCGGTAATTGTGGATACCTCGTGGCCCGAATCCCTCGGTATAGACCTAGGCAATGTAAATATCATAATAATAGACCACCACGAGTGCAGGGAGGAGTTCGATAACAAAATCCTCGCGTACTGGTGTGATGAAAAATATCCATCCTGTGTGGAGATGATTTATGATATCGTCCAGATTGCGGGCAAGGATATAAGCAGAGAGTGCGCACTCCTTGCTATGAGTGCCATGATTGCTGACACGGCACAGTTCAGGTTTGCCAGCCTTGAAACGTTAAAAAGGTTTGCACGCTTGGGCGACGAACACAATATTGAGGTTGACGATGTTTTTTCAATGTTTGAGGAGGAGGTGCCCAAGAGTCAAACGATAGCAATTATTAAGGCTGCTCAAAGAATGCGTTTTCAGGACTATCGGGGCATAATAATCGCAACGAGCACTGTGAGCGCGTATGAGGGAAAGGCCGCCATGGCTTTGATTTCGCTGGGTGCAGACGTGGTATATGTTGGAAGCCAGAATGAGGATGCCTTTCGCGTTAGCGGGAGAGCATCAAAGAAAGCCCTGAGGGTTGGAATAAATTTGGGGAGGATTATGCAGAGGGTTTCTAGGGAATTCCCCAATAATAAGTATGTTGGAGGCGGCCACGATGGGGCTGCAGGCCTTTCGGGCATAGGGGATGTAGAGTTTGTCTTAAACATGCTTGTTGAGGAAACAAAGAAGTGCATAAAAACAAATATATAGGCGTCTTTCTCTCCCCCCCACCAAAAATGAAACTCGAGGCTGAATGCATTCCCTGCCTGCTCAGGCGAATTGTGTACGAGGCTGAGATGGTTGAGCCTGAAAAGGCCTTTGATGCTGTAATGCTCGGGTGCAGAATATTAGCCAATGCAACAAAAAGTGGCGTTTCTGTTGAGATTGCGACAAAGGTCCATCATGCAGTCTACAAACTCCTTGGCACAGAAGACCCTTATAAGGACGTTAAGCAAAGGAGCAATCAAGTAGCCCTATCATTGCTTCCAGAAATTAAGAGAACAATTGAGCACAGTGATGACCCACTTCGCACTGCCTTTCTCGCCGCCATTGCTGGGAACGTTATGGATTTTGGTATAAGGGGAGGAATAGCAAAGCCTGAACTTTTAAGGGAAAAAGTGTTTGAAATGATGGAGCAGGGTCTTGCGGTGGATGACATAGACGAGGCAATTGATAGGGCGAGGGGAAAAGAGGTTCTATATTTCGCAGACAACTGCGGCGAGATTGTTTTCGATTCTATTGTCATTGATATGCTGCGTGATATGGGGATAAGGGTAGTGCTCGTGGTCAAGGGTGGACCCATACTCTCAGATGCAACGATGGAGGACGTGAAAAACCTTGGGATAAAGGCGGATGAGTATATGACAACGAACTCGAGGGCTGTTGGGGTGGACTTTAAAAAAATAGGGGAAGGGCTCAGAAATAAACTGGAGAATTGCAACCTTATAATTGCCAAAGGCATGGCAAACTTTGAGAGTTTTTCCGAAACGGATTAT
>QMTG01000100.1 GCA_003649915.1 Thermoplasmata archaeon | reverse complement strand
CACAAACACTGCAAGCAATCTATCACCAATTGCCTTAGATGTGAGAACAGCAGCGGTTGTGCTGTCCACACCACCAGAGCATGCAATTATTGCCTTTCCGTCAATCCTCCTTCGCAATTCCTCAATTTTTTCCTCCACAAAGCGCTTCGGGTCAAACAACTTCAAGCCCCCTGTACTCCCCTATTTTCTCTCTCAACTCCTCATTTTTCAATGCCAGAATCTGTGCTGCTAGTAGGGCGGCATTCTCTCCGTTATCCAGCCCCACCGCTCCCACGGGCACACCCTTTGGCATTTGAACAATTGAGAGTATTGAATCAAGATTAATCTTTCCACTAACAGGCACGCCTATAACGGGCTTTATCGTATGTGCTGCAATCATACCGGGCAGTGCTGCAGATAATCCTGCAATTCCTATGAATACCTCAGCCTTGCTGCTCTTAACAATATTTTCAAGCCTTTTCGGCTCTCTATGAGCAGAGCATATGTCCACCCTGTGCTCTATACCCAGAGCATCCAGCACCTTTACAACTCTATCAATAACACCCCTATCGCTCTCGCTTCCCGCTATTATATGCACATGAGCCATGGTGATGAATTCGTGGCTGATATTTTTAATTTTTGTTCGTGTATAACCGCATATAATAAATATCTGCATGATAATAAAGGAGCGTAATAAGGGCCATGAGGGCTGTGCCATGAGTTTGTTTGTCAGCATGCTGGACATGAAGGAGTTCCGCGGTGTTAAAAGGTTTGAGAAACCCATTGAACTCAGAAAGTTTAATGTTCTGATAGGAAGGAACAACTCTGGAAAGAGCACGGTGCTGGAAGCTCTATCTCTACTCCCCCATCCAGACGTTCTAACGCCAATATGTCCATCGAAAAACTACATGGAGAAGTACCACATACTGGAGGGACATTTGCACAAGAAAAGGGAGTCACTCATTTATCTTTACTACGGCACCGCCGAGATTAAATACAAGGTGGGGAACGAGAACTGGCGCCTTGTTATAAAGCACACAGAGAAGTCTAGCAAGTATGAGTTTTATATAAATAATGAGCAAATAAAATCGTACAGGGAGGTAGTATCACATATAAAACCTAGGGTTACGATGAAATCTTTGTCCTACACCGTGGTTTTCATACCCAATGATACAGAGATCGTGGAACATATGAGCAATGCTCTGACCATGTTCAAGAACAAGATAATGAAAAAAGGCGCACACAAATCTGTTGCACGGATGATAAGCATGTGCGTTGATGATAAGTTTACAGAAATCCATTTAGAGACGCAAGAGGCGAGGAGAGAGGATGGAAATTATATAAAGTTATACGACCTAGGCGATGGTGTGGAGAAGGCTACGAAGATAATGCTACTGCTTGAAGCCTTTGACACACGCCTACTCCTCTGGGACGATTTTGAAACCTCCGCACATCCCAGTCTTCTTAACCTTCTTCTAACATGGATTGAGAAAAAACCGTGGCAGGTTGTTATTTCCACACACAACCTTGAGGTATTACATCAAATAGCCAAGTTTTCACCTCAGGACTCACAAATAATACTCATGAAGAAAAGCAGGGACGATGTTTTACACCACAAAACCATGAGCATGGGAAAATTCAGAAAGGTTGTAGGGAGCAAATTGGACTTTGATGCTGCGATAAAGGCTCTGAATATATGAGAAATGCATGATGTATTCGCATCTAGAGCATTCTGGATAGTTTGCTCTTAATTCTGTCATATATCGAGAATTTTCCAAACCTAACGAACTCGGCGTACTTTTCGGATTTGCTCATGACAATTTCTTCATCACCTTTCAGCCTTCTCTCATACTGTCCATCTAGAACAAGCAAGCACGGACGTGGGTCGCTTATCACAATCCTTATTGTGCTGCGGGCTGAGACAACAAGCGGGCGTGATGTGAGTTTGAACGGGGCGAGCGGGAGCACTAAGAGAGCATTTGCCTTTGGATCGAGTATTGGACCACCAGCACTGAGGGCGTAGCATGTGGAGCCTGTTGGTGTGGAAACAATTATTGCATCTGCGCGTACGGGACCCATGTGCCCCTCATCAACATGGACATCAAACACTCTCATCTTTGATATACTGGCTGTGTGAACAACAGCCTCGTTCAAGCAGTCGTATAGCCTTTCTTCATTGACGTACACTTTCAGTTTCATCCTCCTATCCACAACGTAGTCGCCCTTCATTAGGCGATTTATTGCATTCACCGCCTTGCTCGGTTGCACCTCGGTCAGGAACCCAATCTCTCCCAAGTTTATTCCAAGAATTTTTCCCTGAGCGTGCTGTGCAGTCCTGAGTATGGTTCCATCGCCTCCCACGCACACAATAACGTCCACCTTTATATCATCAATAGGCACGCCATCAGCACCGAGTTTGTGGGAGAGAGTTTCCTCAACAATCAGTTCAACATCCATTCTTTGCACGTGCTCATAAACCCTCCTTGCAACATTAAGTGCGTTTTTGAGGCGAAGGTTGGCTACAAGTCCCAAACTTTCAGGCGCTACCACCATTCTTGCACCCCCTCAACAACTCATCAAGCAATTTTAATGCACGCAAATCACCCACTGCCACAACATTCTCCCTCTTTTTCACATCAAGAGGCATGTTAAGCCTTCGGAGCATTCCGTTGAAAACATCGCCTCCCGCCTCTCTTAATATAAATGATGCAGCGGCTATGTCAACAACACGAAGACTGCCACCTCTCAGCACATTCATGTACAAATCGAGTTTTCCTTCAGCAACCCAGCATATTTCCAATGACGCCGAACCGAGAACTCTCACCCTTTTTGCGTGTTTTGCCACTGATACAGCGCAATCATGAGCTGAGCGGTTAAAGTTTATTGAGAAAACAGTATCGCTAGGGTCGAATTTTCTTGGTCTAATCATCATATCGTCCAAAAAAGCACCCTTTCCCTTTTCCGCCCAATAAACCTTATTATCCATCACGGAATAAACAACAGCGTGGCTTATATCCTCCATGCTTTTCTCTGCAACAGCCAAGGACACAGCAAAAAATGGAATAGCGTGGGTGCAGTTGAATGTCCCGTCAACAGGGTCAACAATGAGTGTTCGTGCCTCTCCTTTATCTATGAAACCGCACTCTTCACTCAAAATATTAAGCGCTAGGTTTTCATTTTCAACCCGAGATACGATGTGCTCCTCTGCAATCAAATCAATCCTCTTCGTGAGATCACCCGATGGACCGCGTCCTATAACGCTAAAAGCATCCTCCTTCATATTACTCTTTATAATATCAGCCGTTGTTTTCGCTATGTCCTTAAGCACATTCATTAGATTGCTCACGGGCCCATAATTGCATGCCAGATATTATTTTTTCTACTAGTTAGTTTTCCTCAGAACCATCTCTTAATCACAGGCTTGGATATTGGGCTCTTAGTCCTCTCCATCACATCGTTAAACATTTGCACATAATATGACCAGTCCACATCTTCAATTTTCACCATATGAGATGGCATAGCCCTGTAGGTAGGTCCCCCATGCCCCTTAACAATAACAAGGCTCAAAGTTGTCCCACGAGGTAAATCCACACCAAACTTTTCCAGCAACATCTTTGCTGCCACAGACGCTTTTGTAGCCTTCTCATATTCATCGGGCTTTTTTGTCAGTTGTTCCATGATGACTAGGTCGTCCAACTCAATCTCCCTGCGCATAACCCTTTCCCTCCATTTCTCCTCAATCTTCTTCGCCCCATTAATTCCGTGATGAAGGTACTCCCTTATATACTCCAACTGTGCCCTGCGTATGAACGGTGGATAATCTTTCCTTATGTACTCGAGACCTTTAACCTCTATTTTATCGTCCACATAGTGCACATACTTTTTCTTTGCCCAATAAATTGCCTTTTTTGCAACATACTCCATCTCTATCACAAGTGGCAACTCACTGTTCACCTTATCCACAACCTTATCACCGTCCAGCCCTGTGAATTGAATACCATCAGTATCTATGTAAATAACATCACCACCCATTTTCTCTATTATCGCTCTCACCCTCTTTATGAAATCTCTAGCCAAGGCGGCAATAAGTTCCGCAGCGCTTTTATTATAGTAGGAGGCACCAGTCCAGCCCATGTAGCCATACATGGCGTTTGCCACAACCTTGACCGCCTTCTGCTGTGCATCAAGTCTTGGGTCGTACTCCCTCGCCAACATCTCCTTTATTCGTCTTCGCATGCTGAGAAATTGATCAAGCAATGAGGGAATAGCGCCTCTCACATCACTTCTGACCCAGTATTTCCTGCCATCAACCTTTACGCATCTCTTTTCGCACTCTTCGCCTTCCTCTACCACAGTCTCCGGGCTTATATTAAATTCTTTTAT
>QMTG01000099.1 GCA_003649915.1 Thermoplasmata archaeon | reverse complement strand
CGGATGAACGAACTCAACCCTTCCCCTAAGCCCTCTAGGCGATGGCCACCTAGTATGAAGGGCTATAGCCAATGCTGCTGAGTGATTTTTTATAACATCGATCCAGTCATCAACATACACCATCCCCTTGTACGAAATAACACAGTCATCGTATGCGATAATAAGCCCTGTGCCAATTCCGTCATCCCTTCCATGCTTTTTGTAATAGCCTAGAGAGCCAACATACTCCTCAAGGCATTCAGCAACGGCAATAAGCGTGCGCACATCAGGCGGGCTAGAATACACTATGCCGCACAACCCAAATCACCGCATCCCCTTCCTAAACGTCATTATTTTTGCACCAAGCCCTTTAGCAATACCGCGCAGTTCGTTCAGCAGCAGAGAGGCAATTCCCTGCCCGTACAGTTCGGGCCTTATTCTAAGCATGATGACCTCCACCTTATCATCAACGACATCGTAGCAGAGCACACCAGCAATCCTATCATCAAGGCAGGCAACAATTGCCTCACCCCTGCCTGCATGCTCTGAAAACAAATCTTTCTCGTGCGGGTTCGATAAGAAATCTAGATTATCATCCCTTTTCGCTTTCCTGACAATCATGCTCATCAACCTCGTACAACTCGGAACTAAGCCTCGGGATGAGCGCCATGATTATCGCCGCTTCCGTGAGTGTTGTTCTGTCCATGAGACCCTTTGATAAAAATCCAACAGCGCCCGATTTTTTACCGAGGTCTTTCAGCCCGTAAATCATCTCCATAACATCCCCGACAGATAAATCTCCCCTTACGCGCCCTTCCACAGCGGGAGGATAGTAAAAACCGGGCCCGTGGCCCACAGTAACCCTGCCCGTTCTGTCTACAATCGCGCAGAACTGTACATCCAAATGCCTGTTGAGGGCTTTATTGAAAAACAATCCAGCCTCTATTCCAACACCATAGTCTGCATCCAAAGCGCTCATTGCCCTTCTCGCCCTCTCAATCGCGCCCTTCACGGTTTGATCACCAAAGGGCTGCGGCGGCACACCACTGTCCACTTCCACGCTCTTCACGTCAAAACTGCTGGATAAAACCCTAGAAAATACCCTTTCCACAGCCCTGATCTTAACAGGATTTCGAGACCCAACAGCGATTACAAGCCTTCTGCAACACCTGCCGCTCCTGTCAATCTCCCCCGCCAGAATCCTTCTGGAACTTATCGGAAACCCGTCCTCAGCCAACACAAGCCCGACCTTAAAAATACTGAGTTCTTTCATCCCACGCTCTCGCCTTATTTTATTGATTTCCAGAGCCCTTTCATAGGTCTCCGTGGAAACGACAATGCCTTCAACATCATAGCTAAGGGAAGGTCCGTACGGGTCGTTAATTTCCACAATGCGGTACTTCACTCCCTTTCCCCTAACGTAATTCTCAACATCCTTGACCCTTTCATCGAACGCCCTAACCTTGCCTCGTCCCACGCGTGCAAAGGAGTCGGAGGTTACGCCTATGATGAGTTCATCCTTGCCCGCTAAAAGGCAAGCGTAGTCTATAAGGCCCTCATGTCCTTTGTGAAAAACGTTGAACGTTCCTCCAACGCACACTTTCACACTCAAACCCCCTACTTTGCGCTGAGGACTAGCATTAGCACGAACAGAAATATTGCACCGTAGAAGGCATAAAGCCAAAGTTTTCTTCGCCTAACCATCATCTTAAACCTTTCCTCGCACTCCTCACTGCATGTTGTGGCGTCAGGGGGCATTGCTCTCCCGCAAACAGGACAGTGCTTGTGCTGTACAATCTTCTCCACCATGCAGGTAGCATCACTCTTGCCCCTAATAATACTTTTGTTGTTAGATAAAAATGCGAGAAAAATAGATATAATTGAAACGCTATTATATTCGCACACGAGCGAGGAGTAAAAGATGGGTGAGAGAATAAAGATTGGGCTCACAGGCCTTCCGGGAGTGGGAAAAACAACGACCCTGATCAAGATAATAGAGATGATGGAGAGGGAAGGCTGGAAGGTCGGCGGCATGATAACGTCATCCATTATGGAGAACGATAAAAGGGTTGGCTTTTACGTGGAAGACTGGGCTACAAAGCGGCGGGAGGTGCTGGCTCACGTAAACATAGATTCAAGGGTGAGAGTTGGAAAGTATGGCGTAGACATAGGCGCTCTGGAGCGTGTTGGCGTGGCAGCAATAGAGTGGGCTATAGAAAACGCAGACCTTGTTGTGGTGGACGAGATTGGTAAGATGGAGGTTGAGAGCAAGAAGTTTGTTGATGCTGTCAAGAGGGCGTTTGATGAGGACAAGTACATGATACTGACGCTTCATAAGAAGTCGAGAAATCCACTGCTTCAGGACATCAGGCGAAGGGACGATATTAGAATACTGGAGGTTACTCCAATAAATCGCGAGGTTCTGCCGTATAAGGTTGTTAAACTCATAAAGGAGGAGATACTCTAGCCATGGCCCTGCCCGAACTCGTTAAAATAAGAGAGGGACAAGTTGAGGTTTTTGTGCCAAAGTCCACGGTTGAGGGCAAAGGCCCTGGGAAAAAAATGCCCGGCTTTTACAATCCAGCCATGTCACTATGTCGGGACATCAATGTTCTCCTCCTACGCACAATTGGCAGGGCTGCGGACGTGCTTGATGCTCTCTCAGCCACTGGAGTGCGAGGGATAAGAATAAAGGCAGAGGCTTTGCCTAACGCTTTGCTCGTGCTCTGCGATAAGGACCTGAGGGCGTGCAAAATAATAGAGAAAAACCTGAGGTTGAACAAAATAACAGGAATAGTGCACTGCAGAAGCGCTAACGCTCTCATGGCCGAGCAGCGTTTTGACTATATCGATATAGACCCCTACGGCACACCCGCACCGTACATGGATGCTGCAATTCAGTCAATAAGAAAAGGGGGAATACTGGGAATAACTGCAACGGACGTTGCCGTTTTATGCGGCAGATATCCAAGGACTGCAAAACGCAGGTATATGTGTGGTGTGAGAAGATTACCGTTTTACAAGGAGTTTGCCATCAGAATCCTGCTCGGATTCGTAGCAAGGATTGCCGCAATGCATGACAGGGCGATTTTTCCAGTGCTTTCCCATGCAACAGAGCACTATATACGCGTGTATGTGCAGGTTGACTGGGGTGCAGGAAAGGCTGATAAGTGCCTTGAAAACCTGCGCTATCTTAAAGCATCAAATGACGGGCTGGAGTTTGAAATATGCGATGACGCAAACATGCTCGGGCCCATCTGGGCATCGAGCATTCACGACCCCTCGGTCATTAAATCCCTGAGGGTTTATAGCACATTGCACAACCCAGGCAGTGTTGAAAAACTCGTTGAAAGAATAAGAGAGGAATGTAAGGCACCACCATTCTACAGGAACATAAACGATGTTGCCAGAGTGGCAAAGGTTTCTCCGCCAAGAGTTGAGAGAATAATAAAAGCCCTTAGAAGCATGGGATACACGGCAACAAAGACGCAATTCTGTGGCGAGTGCGTGAAAACAGATGCAGACTTGAGAACAATGGTGAGAATACTCAAAGGTGGTGTTTTATGATTTTGAGGGAAGGGATGAAATGGACAATCCCGCCAGCGATCCTATCAGTAATATTTCTATTAATGGCGGTACAAAACTCGAAAGTATTACCAGTATTTTTAATATTTGCGGCAATTACGGCAATAATTACTCTTTTTTTCAGAGACCCTGAGAGAAGAATAGGCGATGGGGTGGTATCCCCCGCCGACGGCACGGTTTTGCAAATAATTAAGCGTGATGGGTATCATGAGGTGCACATATTTCTCAACATTTACAACGTTCATGTGGTTCGCTCCCCGATAGAGGGCACAGTGGTCGGCGTTGAGGATGTGAGCGGGGGGCACAAGCCGGCCTTCGCACGTGGGGCGGAAAAAAACAGAAAGGTGCGTGTAATGATAAAAGAGCAAGGGCATGAGTGGGTGGTCGAACTCGTGGGAGGGCTTTTGGCAAGAAAGCCCATATCTTGGGTAAGGGTGGGTGATAGGGTTTTAAAGGGCGAAAGAATAGGCATGATAACATTCGGCTCAAGGGTCATCTTAAGAATACCAGAGGCAAGGGCAAAGATTCTTGCTAAGCCTAATGAAAAGGTTGTGGGGGGAGAAACAACAATTGGAGAGTTTTTGTAGGCGCTTTGCAAAAGTATTAAATAAGGCACGAGCAACTTAAACCCCAGCAAAACACGCCCATGGAGGCTTGGAGTTGCACGTTAAAAGGGCAACAGTAAACGCAGTTACTGCGGCAAACGGTATGTGCGGCGTTATTGCGATAATGTTTGCAGTTGATAGAACACAGCACTCAACACAAATCTCAATGCTTTTAATACTCATGGGCATGGTTTTTGATGGCCTAGAT
>QMTG01000098.1 GCA_003649915.1 Thermoplasmata archaeon | reverse complement strand
GGGAGAGTTTGTTTACTTTCCGAGACCCAAGAAGGAATCGCATAAAGGTGAAAATGGTAGACTTCTGATAATTGGTGGGGGACCCTATACAGGAGCACCTGCTCTTTCCGCGATCGCCGCCTACAGATGCGGTGTTGATCTTGTTCATATACTAACAAGGGAGGATGTGCGCGGTGTTATTGCATCGTACTCTCCATCCCTGATAGTCCACGGCATACCCTCGGAAAACTATGCAGAGGGTGTGCTCACATTTCTTCAAGAGCATAGTAAAAGATTTGATGCTCTTTTACTCGGCCCAGGTATGGGCTTGGGTATGGAGGAGAGGAGTATTGTGAGTGCTGTTCTTGATTTTTGGGAAAAGCCCATACTCATAGATGCTGATGCTCTAAAACTTGTAAAGGGCGAGTTGGGGAAGATAGAGGGCAAGCCCTGTGTGCTCACCCCACATCGCGGCGAGTTTAAACTTCTCAGCGACCTAGAGGCTACAAAAGAAAACGTTGTAAAATTCGCCCGAAGCCATAACGTTGTAGTACTTCTAAAATCCGCTGTTGACATAATAACAGATGGAATAAGAATAAAGTTCAACAAAACGGGCAACCCTGCAATGTCTGTTGGAGGCACGGGCGATGTTCTGGCTGGAGTTGCAGCATCCTTGCTCGCAAGAGGACTTGAGCCTTATAGGTCTGCAGTATTGGGGGCATTTATTACAGGGACTGCAGGGGATATGGCCTATGATAGGCTATCGTATGCTCTAATGGCGGAGGATGTAGTCCAAGAAATACCCAATGTGATAAAGAAATACTGTAGGTGAGATTTTGGAAAAGATCGCTATAATTGCCGATATTCACTCAAACTTGCATGCGTTGGAGGCAGTACTCGAGGATATGGAAAAGCACTCACCTAGCACCGTTCTATGTGCGGGCGATATTGTGGGATACGGTGCATACCCAAAGGAATGCATAACTGTTGTTAAAAAAGTGTGTGCCAAAGTAATCGCAGGAAACCACGATGTTGCGTGTGTTACGGGTGATGTTAGATATTTTAATCCCTATGCAGCACGGGCATGTCTCTGGACGAAAAATGTGCTGGGCAAGGAAGAAAAGGAGTATCTTTTATCCCTTTCTAGGAGGACAAGGATGGGCGATATTCTCATGGTTCATGGCAGCCCAAGGGACGATGACGAGTACATATATCCGTGGGATGTTGATGAAGAACTCGTGCGTGCATGCGAATGTAAAACGCTCATCATGGCTCACACACATGTGCCCTTTGTGTTACGTGTTAGTGGCACACTCGTTATAAACCCTGGCTCTGTTGGTCAGCCAAGGGATAGAAATTGGAAGGCGAGTTATGCAATTGCATCTTTAAAGAAGGGCGAGGTTGTTGATGCGCTGATAATAAGGGTGAACTACGACGTCGATGCAGCGTATGAGGCAATAATTGATGCAGGGCTACCAAAAGAACTGGGGGAAAGATTATATTACGGGGTGTGATTTTAGGCAATGATGGAAGTAGAGCCTATCGCGGATAGCCCAGCATTGATTGTAGAAGACGCCCTAGTTATTGCAGACCTTCACCTTGGAATTGAACTGGAATACAGAAAAAAAGGCGTGTATGTGGAGAAGCAGAGCGTAAGACTGGCCAAGGACGTGGCGAATATGGCGGAGGAGTACGGCATCAGAAAGGTTATTGTTATTGGGGATATTAAACACATGATTGGCTGCTGGGAGAGCGGGATAAATGATGTGAAGGCTTTTTACAATGTGCTATCCTCAAGAGGCATATCGTTGCATCTAATACCTGGAAATCATGACGGTGGCCTTTACGCGAACTTAAGGGGTAAAATATATTTTTTGCCGCCAAGAGGTGTTGTATATAAGGGTGTAGCCATGGTGCACGGACATGCTTGGCCCTCTCATCAAGTAATGGATGCTGATATTCTCATAATGGGTCATCTGCATCCTGCCATAGAACTCAGGGACGGCATGGGGAGCATTGATGTAGTGCCCTGCTGGGTAAGGGCAAGGGTAAATGCTGATATTCTCACAAAATACTACGAGGGCGGAAACGATAGTATGGAAGTGATAATAATTCCAGCCTTCAACCCACTGATAAGAGGTGTATGTATCAACACAGAGGATTATCACCTCGGTCCATTACTATCCTCGGGCATGATTGATGTTAAGGATGGAGATGTACATCTACTAGACGGCGCTTATTTAGGCAAGGTGTCAAACCTGAGGTATGGTTGCAATGGACGTTGAAGATATGCTAAGAAAGGCAAACGATTTGTATTCCGAGGGTAGGCTTGAGGAAGCACTGGATTTATATAAAAAGATAGTGGAGGTTGAAGAAAGTAGTGTGGCATATAATAATATGGGCGTAATATTGGATGCACTTCGAAGGCATAAGGAGGCAATAGAGGCGTACACAAAGTCTCTAGAAATAGAACCAAAGTATGCAATCGCTTGGTATAACTTGGGGACTTCCTACGCCTACCTTGGTCAGTATGAGGATGCACTGAGCGCCTATGATATGGCTCTTGAAATAAACCCCGAACTCTATGACGCTATTTATGATAAGGCTGATGTTTTAGCTCTTATGGGAAGAACAAGGGAAGCCATCAAACTTTACGAGAGCATTATGGAAGAAAAGGGTAATACTCCGTTTTACTGGTATAGAATGGGCACACTGCTCCTGTCTATCGGTAGTTATGAAAGGGCGCTGGAGGCTATGCAAAAGGCCATATCACTATCACCAAACTTTGCGCAAGCATGGATTGGCCTAGGAAACGTGTACAACACTATCGGGAGATACCTTGACGCTATTGAGTGCTACAATCGTGCAATTGAGATAGAGCCCATGCTGGAGGAGGCTTGGAATAACAAAGCATTCACATACTTTACTATAGGAATGCTCGGTGAAGCGCAGAAGTGCTATGAAATTTCGCTCAAGATTAACCCCAAGTACAAAAACGCATGGTATAATCTGGGATATATGTATCATACTATAGGCAAGTTGGAGGACGCTATAGAGTGCTACAAAAAATCTCTCGAAATAGACCCGAATGACGCTGTAATCTGGAACAACATAGGCAATGCGTACTATAACATGGAGAAATATGAAGAATCCATACCATACTTCGAAAAAGCGCTTGAAATCAATCCAGAGTATGAGATTGCATGGAACAACATTGGAAACGCCTTGGATAAAGTGGGGAGGCATAGGGAAGCGCTGAAGTATCATGATAAGGCTATAGAGATAAAGCCCGACTTTGATTACCCATACTATGCCAAGGGGTATGCCCTTATCATGATGGGAGAGATTGAGGAGGGGCTGGAGTGGATTGATAAATTTTTGCACATGAACCCACACTATGACCATGCGTGGTACACTAAGGCGTATGCCCTCCGTATTGTAGGCAAACAGCACGAGGCACTCACTTGCATAGACAATGCCATATCTTTAAACCCCTCGTTGGGCGATAATTGGGAGTTGAGGGCAGAGATACTCAAAGATATGAAAAGGTTTGAAGAAGCCACACTCTGCTATCTGGAGGCAAAAAAATGCTACGAGGCCGAGGCTAGCCTTAACGAGGGAAAGAGGGAGTGGATGGAAAAGGCTGCGGACATATGTGCTGCTACAAAAGATTATGAGCGTGCGTATGACTGGTACAGAAAGCTTTGCAAAAAATTCGATGACCTTAAATACTGGAGGCGAAGGACAAGGATAATAATTGATGGTGCGCTATGGGAAAAAGCGTATGAGACGTACGATGAATTTATGAGGCTATCGTCGCATAGAGGTGATGCTCGGGTTTATTCAGACCTGGCAATAGCATTTGCCGAGTTGGGCGAGGTGGAAATATCTGAGAGAATCTTGGGAAGAATAAAAAAGATAGACAGATCAGGAATATGGGAGGCGTATGTGGAGGCGTGGTGTGCTAGGAAAAATGGCGATATTGAAAAAGCTATTAAAATATTAAAACCCGTGGTTATGAATGCCTTATCCGATGGCGGGGCCAATCAAATGCTGGGAGATGAGATAAGTACTCTGTCCCTATACATTGCCTTATGTGTAGAGAAGGGAGCAAAGGATGAGTGTGTGGGTGAAGAACTAATCAAGAACTATTTCAGGGAAAGATGGGCGTGGTTGCTATGGGCTGAAACCATGGGCGATACCCCAAATAAAAAAAGAATTGCCATAACAGTTGCAGAACGCCTAACACCCAGATAAAAGTGTATTTGCAGAAATCGGCAACTATAACCGAGCTATGGTTGGCATAAGAGGTAGCATAGGATGAAAATTATGCAAGATTGATGATGGCTTTGGAAACAGCATATAAAAAATCACTGGCATATGCTGCAGAAATCCTTAATATTGTATTT
>QMTG01000097.1 GCA_003649915.1 Thermoplasmata archaeon | reverse complement strand
TTACAGGAGTGTTAGTGATGTATTACGTCATTTTGAGACCAGAAGCCATGAAACTATCAAATGCACACAGTGCATCCGATGCTCTACCCTTTATACGCTCCGCTCTAAAATATTACGACGGAAAACCGTACATTTATGTTGACGGTGAACCTTGGTATAGATGGCCACTACAACGTCTAGGGATTGGATGAGTACATAGCACTTTGGGGCGGAGAAGCAAAATATAGCAGTGGTTTGGTTTATTAAAAAGAATAAAGAGGTTTTATCGCCGCTTCCCAGCAAATGCCTTATCCCTTGTGCTATCAGGGTTTATGGCTTTCATCGCTCTTAAGTTGATGACATGTTGAAATTCTCCTCACCCCATTAGGGTAGCAGGAACAGACCATCAATGAGGTGAGGAGTATGAAGTATATAGGAATGGACGTACATAAAGAATTCTGTTTAGTGACGGTGATGGAGGAGAATGGAAAAATAGTGCAACAGGAGCGAATAGAGTGCAGTGATGATGCTTTACGCAGTTTTTTGCAGAGATCGGCGATGATAGAAAAGTGGTGATAGAATCTACAGGCCTCTGGGAGCATGTATATGAAGTGATCGAGGATGTAGGCTATGAGGTAATCTTAGCACACCCGTTGAAAACGAGAGCGATAGCCGAAGCCAAGATTAAAACCGACAAAGTAGATTCAGAGATTCTTTCACATCTTTTACGGGCAGACCTTATTCCGCGGTCATACGTACCTCAAAGGATGTTCGTGAACTGCGGAATTTGGTCAGGCAACGGTTTTATTTGAAAAGGCAATCGACATCCCTTAAGAACAAGATTCATCCAGAGATATTAAGACGAGGAATTAGACCAAAAGAGAGAAACCTATTCAGCAAGGATGGTATGAAATACCTTGAAGATTTAGAAATAGGGTCAATCAGTCATTATCTCAAATACTATTTACAGAATGAGGACGCTATGCTCCTAACTACTATCCCTGGGATTGGGTTCTATGGTGCTCTCCTGATAATCTCAGAGATAGGAGATATACATAGATTTCCAAGTCCTGAGAAACTGTGCTCATATGCCAGGCTGGTGCCATCATTGCACCAATCCGGCAGGATGACAAGATACCGTCCTATAACGAAGGTAGGCTCCAGGTATCTACGATAGCTCCTTGTCGAATCAGTACACATACACATCCGCGTATGCAAGGATAGCCAACTAACTCGGTTCTATACAAGACTTGCAAAAAAGAAAGGTAAGAAAAAAGCGATAGTAGCGACCGCAAGAAAACTACTGACAATCATTTACTGGATGCTCATTAATAAAGAAAAATATCACAGTCAAGGATATCACCTCGAGAGGATGTCTGCACGAAAGAGTGCGTTAAGTTGATTGAGGAAAGATATGCCTTGACGAATGACGCAGCAGAGCCATAGTGCGGCCCGGACCGCGAATAGGTGTATGTCAATAATTAAAAATGCCGTGTCACATATGTCCTCCTGCCACCCGAGGAGAATTTCACATAGGTGTTATCCTCCCCAGCCTCGGGCAAATTTTTTATACAATACATGAGATATCAATAATTGCCCGCAGCCATGGTTCGTGTGAATGCTGAGCACGAATCCACCTTGCGGGCAACAATTCCTAAATGTTATAATTGTCTAATATTTCACTTTGGCGCTTTTGCTTTCCTCTCAGCCTCATGCACGTGCAGCCTGCGGGCTAGCACCATTGCAACGATAAGGACTGCGATTACCGCTGCAGCAATCGCTATAACGTATATATCCTTGAAATATTTGAGGATGGACTGATACCAAGGCTGCTTTTCACCAGCTCCTTCGCCCTTCTTTGCGACAACAGTTATCTTTAATGTTATTCGGTTTGACTCCAGCGTCTCATTTACATTTTTCTCCCTGAAATACATAACAGCGTATACAGTTACCGTAACTTTTGTGCCGTTTTTAGCGTCAGTTGGTGCTTTTACGTACACGGTGTTTGTGAACTCGTTTTCTCCAGAAACATTTACTGATGGCTTTTCAAATTTTACCGTCCAGTTTGATACGCTTGGTGAGGCAAAAAATCGCACCTCGCTCCCATTTTCGTTCGTGCATGTTGCATTCACGTCTATTTTAAATTTGACCTCGCCCCCTGGGGTTATATTTGCCTTAGTATTTTGAGCACTTATATCGAGCATATAAACATACTGAAATCCCCCAGTGATTCTGTAGTCCCTCCCCGGCAATAGGTAACTCGCCGCAGTGTCGATAGCATCCGTGAGGTTCCGCTGCTCGTCGTATGGTTTTTCATCAGCGTTCCACACTGCTGCCCAAGTGTGGGTGAGATAGTCGCCTATTTTTGGGCTTCCTATATCCTCTTTATCCACGATAAAAGTAAATACCTTATTATCACCATCCCAGTCCCAATCTATACTTGCATCTAAGGGCTCTTCACTTTCCACATCACCACTTTCTGTGTAATTCACCGTTCTTATGCCTGTGTCGTAGAGAACTATGACATCTCCTATCAACGGGCCATGAAATGCTGCAAGAACTGTTATCACCAGAGCATAGTGGGTGTTATTGAAATCAAAATAAACCTCATAATCATACGCAGTGGTTCCGTTCTCCCTAACGCCCTGAATAAATTCTATTCTGTCTTCAGGTCCTCCCATCATTTTCATGAAAACTGATAGGGAGGTATTCGTTTCGTCATCAAACCACACGCGATCTATGTCTAAGAACGTGTAATCTAGTCCGTCAGATCCGTCATCTATTTCTGGGTCGCTCATTGTGCCTGCTCTTATTTTAACAGGCATTAGGATGAACTGCCACAGCATCAATGTAATAAGCAGTACGGGGATTATCTTCTTAACCACACTCATGGCCAATACCTCTTTTTCACTTTTTCGCATGGCTATCTTTTTATCCACTTATTAAATTAACGGTTTCGATGAAAATTGCAGTTGCAATATGCTCTTGGGGAATAGGCCATGCAACGAGGATGCTCCCGATTCTGAGAGCACTTGTCCAAGAGTGCGATTTAAGGGTATACTCCCATGGAAGAGCTTTAGATGCCTTGAAAAAGGAGTTAGGTGATTCTGCTGCCTATAATCAATTGCCCGATTACCCGAGCCCTTATACTAAGTCATCAATGATTGTGCCTAGGCTTTTGCTCAATTCCCCAAGGATGATTAAAGTCATGGTCATGGAGCATGAGATTGCAGAGAACGAGTGCGATGACTGCGATGTTATAATCTCTGACACAAGGTATGGCTTTTATTCTACAAGGGTACCCTCGTATTTTGTCGTAAGCCAGCTTAGATACATAGCACCGGGTAGGATTAGAGCACTAGAGGTGTTAACAGAAAGATTTACCGAGTTCTTTAGAAAAAAATACAGAGCCGTTCTTGTTCCTGACACAGAAGACGGTGCACTCGGCGGAGACCTTACCACAAACCTGAGTTATGTATCCTTAGATAACATTCGGTATATAGGACCATTATCGGATTTTAGGCCTATAGAGTGCGCTCAAGACGTTGATGTGCTGATATCAATCACTGGGCCTGAGCCTCAGCGCACTTTGTTTGAAAAAAGGGTTTTTGCTCAAGTTCATGAACTTGATGCGAGGATTGTTATTACTCTGGGCAAAAGCGAGGACTGCGCATCCTTTGATAAAAATGCTCTTCCTGATAATGTTACGGTGTACACCTACCTTAACAGGGATGAAAGAAATCTCCTCATGAATAGAAGTAAGGTGATCGTTTCACGCTCCGGATACTCGACAATAATGGATTTGGCTGTTCTTGGCAAGAAAGCCCTTTACATACCGACACCTGGGCAGACTGAGCAGGAGTATTTGGCAAAGTACCATGAATCTCTTGGATATTGCCCCTATGTTGAGCAGAAAAGGCTGCATCTTTCCGATAACCTGAAAGTTGTGAGAGAGTATAGGGGATACGGCACAAATTTTAATCCCTCGGATTCTGTTAAAAGAGCACTTTCTGTGATTCTTGGCTGAGCGTGGAGGCCATCAACTCAAGGGGAAAAAAGAAAAATGGCCCCTCCTTAATAGGTGGGCGATGTGAAATAAAATGCTAGAGAGGTTTGTTAATTACATGAGGGATTAAAACTTTTCCAAAAACCGTGCGCTTCACCAGGTACAATAGCACTAGCCGTGCTTATTTACCATCTGGGTTTATCCTACAGGAGTGCTAGTGATGTATTACGTCATTTTGAGACCAGAAGCCATGAAACTATCAAAATACACGCAGTGCATCCGATGCTCTACCCTTTATACGCTCCGCTCTAAAATATTACGACGGAAAACCGTACATTTATGTTGACGGTGATCCTTGATATAGATGACCAAGTTTATTAAAAAGAATAAAGAGATTTTATCGCCGCTTCCCAGCAAATGCCTTATCCCTTGCGCTATCAGGGTGTATGGCTTTCATCGCTCTATATAATACTAATATCACACAGCAGGGTAATT
>QMTG01000096.1 GCA_003649915.1 Thermoplasmata archaeon | reverse complement strand
TTTTTTACGCTGGTGGTAGCATGTATATAAGGGCGAATGTGAGCGACCCGTTGGGTGCTTATGACATAAGTGGTGCCGAGATAACGATATTGGATCCTGATGGTAATAAGTTGGTGGATAGTGCGCCCATGGTGTTGGAGGCGAATGGTAGTGCGTGGGCGCTATTCAATTACAGTTATCGCTTAGATGATAATGCGAGCGCTGGCGAGTACAAGGTGTATGTGCGGGCGTACGAGACAAATGGCGTGTATGATACTGGGAGCACAACGTTTATCATACCAAAGTGTGTGAGTATTGAGCCAAACAACAGCGCCCTCGCCTATCCTGGACAAAAAGTGCTGTATCACCATTACATTAACAATACCACTCCAATACCCAACCTTTTCAATATATTTGTTCAGTCATCCTCGGGATGGAACATAACCCTTTACGATTCATCAATGAATATGATGGCTTATGACAGCGATGGTGATGGTGTTTGGGATTGGGTGAACTCATCGTTTGATAGGGACTCCGATGGAAACCCAGATACAGGATGGATGCAGGGATATACATCATTTGAAATATACGTTGAAGTTCATGTCCCATCAAACGCTGTCCTTGGCAGCGTAGATACCACAATTGTTACTGTGCATTCATTCTTTGGTAGGTGCTCCGATAGTGCTAAAGACGTTACCACAGTTATACCTGAGTATTCCTTTGAACATTTCCCAGCGTTCTTTATGGTATTCTTATTCATGATATGTAGTATAAGGAAAGTGATGAAAAGGTACAAAATAAAAAATGACGCCAACGATAAACGTAAAAAGTGATATATGAGTGGGCTGACAGCGATCCCTGCTTCCCGTGGGCTCGCGCACCACAGTACAACAGGGAACGCTGGCGGGCTTAACTTCCGTGTTCGGGATGGGAACGGGTGTTTCCCCGCCGCTATGGCCGTCAGCCCACCAAACTAATCATAATTCGTTATATAAGGTTTACGACGTGCAGTATGCTGTTATATTCGAAAATACCTTTTGATTTTTCCAACAGCCAAAACTTACTTATGCGCATAATGATGTGCATAATAACTAATAAGGTATTATATCCAGCGTGAAACGGAGGAAACAAACGCAGAGGAAAAATGTTATTAAGTAGATTTAACATTATTACCAAGTGGCGAAAGTGGTGGTGGCTGTGAGCAGTCAATGGAAAGTAAACAGCAAGATGAGCGTTGGTTGGAAGAGTGCTGATAATATCAATACAAAAACGCGTTCTATATGTCTTTTAATAGTAATCCTTATAATATTTACAATGCTATCACAATCGAGTATAGCGATAAGCCATGAAAAAGGGCGTAAAGAGAACAGCACATTCTTTCCTCCAATCTTAAATCGGGCAAAAGATGCGAAATGGACTTTTATTGTATACTTGGATGCAGACAATAATTTAGAGGGTGCAGGAATAGAAGATTTCAATGAAATGGAAGATGTGGGAAGCACAGAAGACGTGAATATTGTTGTTTTGTTTGATAGGGCGGAGGGTGAAGATACAAGCAATGGTGATTGGACAGATGCTAGGATATTTTACGTGCAACACGATGAAGATACAACAAATATGGGCAATTATGAGGATAACGTAACGCAATGGCAAATCGGTGAGGTAAATATGGGAGACCCAAGTGTGCTGGCAAACTTTACAATATGGGCTATGAAGTCTTTCCCTGCAGAGCATTATCTGCTCGATCTATGGGATCATGGTGGGGCATTCTGGGGCGTGTGTTGGGATGACAACGATAACGATTATTTGGATATGAGAAACTTGAGCACAGCCTTGTCGTATGTTGTAGAAAAAACTGGGAGAAAACTGGACATCATAGGGTTTGATGCGTGTCTTATGGCTCAGATGGCCGTCTTATACGAAATATACAATTACGCTGATTATATTGTTGCATCGGGATACACAGAGCCAGGTGACGGTTGGCCGTACACTCGGATACTATCTCCTTTGGTGGAAAATCCAAACATGAGTGCTGAAGACCTTTCAAGGCTCATAGTTGATAAGTACATTGAATCATATACGGATAGGCAGAGCGACCCTACTGATACACCAACCGTTTCCATGGGTGCATTTAATACAAAAAAACTGCACAAAGCTTTTGAGATGTTCAATAGATTTGCAATGGCTTTGGCATACGGTGGCGGAATACATTACATGCAAAACGTATACTTTGGGGAGATTAGGCTTGCTAGGAGCAGGACAGCATCGTATGACATGCTGCACTTTGGCCCGTTTGACCTCACAGGCTACTGCATGTACGATGTTATAGATTTCATAACAAATCTTCAGACATACGCCCCCCACGTTTACAAGTATACTTCAGTTTATGCAACACAGGCGAGATCATACATAGAAAGCGCTGTTGTAGAGGCGAAGTCCACACCAGTACATCCGAGAATACACAGCCTGCACATGTACTTTCCAAATGGTCTTGATAACAAATACGATAAAAGGTTTGATAGAACTAAGTATGCTCGAGAAATGTACTGGGACGACTTTCTTAGGCACTTCATAAACAACACACTGGCTGAAAACACGCCGCCATCACTGCTGATATCCTTCCCAACTAATTATGCCAAGATAAACCAAAGCGTGGGGCGAATAAAAATAAGTGGCATAGCTTTTGATATTCAGGACACGCTAGTAGGTGTTTATATAAGTGTTAATGGTGGGTCATGGATTAAATGTAATGGCACAAACAACTGGTTTTTTGTATTAGACACAGGAAAGGTCAGAGGAAATGTCACACTACTCGTACGAGGGTATGATGGAAGTCTTTACTCACCGCCTAAAACGCTACATATATTCGTATTGCCAAACATTATCACCAAGGAAGTCAAAAAGGGTATATCCCCTCTAATTCTATACTGCTGCGCTCTACTCATAATAACGATACTTGTACTAATGTGGAGAAAAGGGACACTGAAAAGAATAAGGTTGAGCACTATGGGCATGATTGACAAACTGAGGAAATGAAGACATTCTTATTTGGTTATCCATAACCAAAAAAGTAATATCCTACCTACTCATTTATGGAATAAATATCACCAGGGAGAGTATTGTGGAGGATGCAAAAAATGCCCCAATATGTGACGATAAATGTCGAAAACATACTTCGCGGAGAACTCGGGCAGGATTACAGAAGGCATTTAGGGGAGGTATGCAACCAACTAAAAATACCAGTAGATAGGATAACTGTTTCGGATGTTCTGCCCATTGCAAGAGCGCTTTTGAGGAAACTCACTGATGAAATGGATTATGAGACCGCAACGCGTGTAGAAAAAAAGTTGCATATATACAAGCTTACACAGGATCTCAGAACACTTGAGGGAAAGAACGACCCGGAAAATATAAGGAGAAGGGCTGATTTACTCGTATCACTGGGTAATCTGTGTCTCAGCGCAGGCATGGCAAAGGAAGCAATCACTTATTTTAAGAACGCCAATGTGTTGATAAACAGAATAAACTACGAGGCAAAACTGGGGGAAATATACCGTGGTCTTGGTCATGCTTACAAAATGATTCATGACTGGGAGAATGCAAAAAGGTACTTTGACAAGGCTATTCCGATATGTCACAAACTGAAGGATTACAGTGGCATGTCTGACGCTTATGCAGGGATAGGGTATATAAATTGGAAAACTGGCAATTTTTCCGAGGCACTGAGGTCATACCAGAAAAGCCTAGAGAATACAAATAAGATAGGCAATAAGTCTCTGCTTGTAACTATATATATAGAATACGGCAATGTTTACAACGAAATGGGCGACCTCGATAAGGCGGAGGAGTTTTATAAGATTGCACTGGACGCTATGAGTGATGAGAAGGATATATGGCAGATTGCAAGGGTGTATAACAACCTTGGAGACCTAGAATTACAGAGAAAAAACTGGGAGAAGGCAATAGAATATTTCCAAAAGTGTATCGAATACGGCAGCAAAATAAATCATGCAAGAATGATAGGATGGGGCTATTTCAATACTGCAGAGGCGTTGGCAAAACTCGGAAGAGCAAACGAAGCCATAAAGTATTGCAACAAAGCACTACAGTACCTAGAAAAAATAAACGATAAAGAGGGCATGTGTAGTGTATACCGTAATTATTCCTTAGCCCACCGCGTGCGTGGAGACTATGAAAATGCTATGAAGTATGCCAAAAAATCTCTATCTTTGGCCAAAGAACTCAAAAGACCCTTTCTTGTGGCAGAGGCGATGATTGAGTACGGAATAATCAAGGGTAAAGAAGGGGAGAGAGAGGAGATGGCGAATTATATAAAAGAGGCCAAAAAAATATTTGAAGATATAGGGGCGGAAAGAAAGGTAAAAGAGGTTGATGAGGTGATAGCCGAGTATGGCATCACAGATTTATGATGCTATCAGGGACATAATGGTCAGAGAGTTTGGTGATTTTGGGGAGGCGGTGCTTAAAAACCAGTGTAAAAAGATGGGTATATCCCCATCATCCATAGGGCCAGA
>QMTG01000095.1 GCA_003649915.1 Thermoplasmata archaeon | reverse complement strand
TATTACGGTAATGCCTATTATTTTTCCTGTGTGGCCTGCTAAGATATAAGTTTTCAATCCCCCATTCTTCAGCCCATTCTATGCACAAAAAACAATAAGATTTATATCATAGTTTGCCATTAATTACCCTCACCTAAAACATTGCGGAGATGTGCCGACAAGGGTGAATCCGCAGGTGTGTGATGCGGTATGGAGGATGCTGTAGAAGAAATACCAAGTGAGGAGAAGAGTACTGTTAGCGGAAGAGGTATGTATCATTATATAAGGGAGGCATGGAAAGACCCGTGGAGCGGTGTTGTGGGAGAACTTATGAAAAAACGGTTGGTGGAATGGAGAAATGGTCCAGCCATTGTTAGGCTTGAGAAGCCCACACGCCTTGATAGGGCAAGGGCGCTCGGCTACAGAGCAAAGCAGGGCTTTGTCGTGGTTCGTGTTAGGGTGAGGAGAGGAGGGCTTCGAAGGCATAGGATAAAGGGTGGGAGGAGACCAAAGAGGAAGGGTATGCTAAAAATCACCATGGCAAAAAGTATACAGAGAATAGCCGAGGAAAGAGCAGCAAGAAAATTCCCCAACTTGGAGGTGTTAAATTCGTACTGGGTGGGTCAAGACGGGTATTACAAATACTATGAGGTAATAATGGTTGATCCTCATCATCCTGTGATAAAGAACGACCCAAAAATAAACTGGATATGTGAGGCGCAGCATAAAGGAAGAGCATTTAGAGGGCTAACGTCTGCTGGAAAAAAGGGTAGAGGTCTCAGAAATAAAGGAAAAGGTGCTGAGAAGGTGAGGTAATGAAACACTTTATTGATAGAGAGGAAGAGTTGAAAAAACTGCGTGATTTATTTGGGGACGTTGTAAAAGGTAGAGGGGAACTTGTGTTAATATCGGGGGAGAAGGGTGTTGGTAAGAGGGCACTTGTTACAGAATTTAGGAGAAAAATAGGCGATAGCGCTATTTTCATGGAATACTATGCCACACCTGGTGTTAGTGTACCTTATGGTGCAATTCTCTCAATGATTAAAGGGTTTGAAGGAGATGCCGTAGTGGAGGCACTATCCCTCCTTGAAAGGGCAAGGAAGATTCAGAGGGAAGATTTAGGAAAGGAGAGGGATCGGCTTTTCTCCTCGGTATTAAATGCTCTCCTGTATATTGCAAAGGATAAACCTGCAATTCTGGTTTTCGGAAACATGCAGTTCATGGATACGGACACGCTTCAGTTGTTCAGATACTTAGTAAATGGGATTAAAAATGCACCCATAATGATCATAGGCACGTACGCTCCCGAGGAATTGCAGGGAGAAGAACATCCCTTAGCCATGATGATGGCGGAGATGGCTATGGAAGTAGAGTTTACCACAATAACGCTGGACAGGTTTGACAAGCAAAACACTGGTAGACTCATAGCCAAGACGCTTGGTGTTGTAGCAGTCCCAGATTATGTCGTTGACGTTATTTTTGACAGCACTGGTGGCAATCCAATGTTCACGGTGGAAGTGGTTAAGTCCCTAATGTCATCGGGCAAGATTGAAGTGAAGGAAGGAGCCGTTGTTCTTGCTGTAGAGGAGATTAGCTTACCAAGCAGTATCAAAGGCATGCTAATGGAGAGGATCGAATGCATGAGTGATGAGGATATCAGAGTGATTAAGTGTGCATCACTTGTGGGTAATGAATTTTACCCAAGTATAATTGCTGATGCTCTCGGCATAAAGGGTGAAGAGGTTGATGATTCCTTGTATCACCTTGTTGAGGCACGTATACTAGTTCACGATTACGAGACAGGAAAATACAGGTTTTACCACCCAAGCTTTAGGCAGATAATAGAGGAGAGCGTAGGTGAAGAGGCAAAAGTTTTGCATGAAAAAATTGCTAGAATGCTCGAGGAAAAGGGCGCAGAGGACTATGTTCTCTCTTACCACTACTTTGGCGCTCAGGACTATGAAAAAGCTTCTGAATACTCGTGCCGTGCTGGGAAAAAAGCGCTATCCCTAAACTCACCATCTATCGCCATTCAACACTTTCTCATGTGTGTTGAGTCTTGCAAAAAGCTTGGAAAGGATTACGCTGAAAGGCTTGCAGAGGCACATCTTTATCTAGGTATTGCGGAAGAGATGTGTGGAGGGTGGAAAAAAGCAATAGAAAACTATGAAGAGGCAATAAAACTCGGTACAGAGGTTGGAAATGATAGAATTGTTGCAGACGGTTACAGATATCTTGGACACATACGCAGAGAGCGTGGGGAGTGGGATTATGCAAAGGAAAACTATGAAAAAGCGCTAGAAATCGCCGAAAAAATCGCATATTCTGATTGTGCAGCAGATGTGGCGCGCGGGATTGGAAAGGTACTATGGCGCCTTGGAGATTACAGGGGGGCAATTAATTGGCTGGAAAAGGGCATAAAAGAGGCAGAAAGAGTAAAAAATGACAGAATAATTGCTGCAATACTTATAGACATGGGGAACGTGTACGGTGATCTCGGTGATGTAGAAAAGGCAATAGATTATCACAGAAAGGGCATCGAGATTGCCAAAGGCGTTAATGAGTATGCCGAGATTGCGAGAGGATACAACAATATGGGGGAGCAGTACAAGCACATGGGCAAGTTAGAGAAGGCTATAGAGTGCTATGATGAGTGCATAGAGAGTGCATCAAAGGCTGGAGATATTAGGACAAAGGGATATGGGTTGAGTAATTCTGCTGAGTGCTTTGCAAAGCTGGGCAATAATGCTGAGGCAAAGAGCAGGGCAGATAGAGCACTGAGCATATTCACACTCCTTGATGAAAAGTACGTTATATCTGGCGTTTATATGGTGTACGGAATAATAGCAGGCAATGAAGGACGATGGGAGGAGGGGGAGGAATGGTTCAAGAAAGCCTTGGACATTCTGCAACACCTTGGGATAAAGTACGACTATGCAATTGTGATGTACGAATTCGGCAGGTTTTACAAAAAGAAAGGAGACTATGCATCGGCTAAGGAAAAGTTTGAGAAAGCACTCGCTATATTTAAGGAAATAGGCAGCGACATGTATGCAGAAATTGTGGAAAAGGATATTAGAGATCTGCCGGTGGGTTAAATATGACCACAGAGTTGAGCAAAAAAATACACATGCTCTTGGTGTCGGAGATGGGCCCTATCGGCAAGTTTATTGTGAAAAAGCAGTGTCAGGATTTAGGAATAGACCCTGATAGTATAGAGGAGGAGGATTTGCCAAGGCTATCCGATGCCATTGAGAACGCAATTGTCAATTTTACTGGGAAAGAGAAGGCCAACATGATTAAGTGGACTATAAGAAAGATGGCAAAGAAGTGAGTGATTATGGTTGTTATTAGCGGGCATGGGCTGAAGATTGATGACCTTATACGTGTTTCTAGGTACGGGGAAAAGGTTGAGATTGATGGTGATGCGTTAAAGAGAGTGGATGAGTATAGAGATATCTTGTTAAAAAATATTAATGCTGGAAAGCGTATATATGGCGTTAATACGGGTGTTGGCGCTTTTATTAATAAAGATATAGGAAGGGAAGACGCTAGACTGCTTCAGAAAAAAGTGATAATGAGCCATGCTGCTGGGGTTGGCGAGAGACTTGATGACGAAACTGTAAGGGGGATAATGCTTCTGAGAGCAAACTCACTGCTAAGAGGAAATTCGGGCGTGAGAAGTGTTATTATAAAGAGGCTTGTTGATTTTCTGAACAAAAACATAATTCCAATTGTTCCATCACGGGGGTCTGTTGGGGCAAGTGGTGACCTTGCACCCTTGGCGCACATAGCCCTAGCAATCACAGGAATGGGCAAGGTTAAGTATAGGGGCGATATTGTAGATGCAAGGAAAGTGTTAGAAAGCGTAGGCTCGGGGGAACTCAATCTTGATTACAAGGAGGGAATAGCGCTTATTAACGGAACTCAGGTTATGACGGCGATAACAGCAATATGCCTACATGATGCTCGTACTTATCTTTTAACAGCCCTAGCTGCCACAGCCCTAACACTCGAATCTCTTGGCGGTATTATGAACGCGTATATGGCGGAGGTGCATGCTCTAAGGCCACACAAAGGTCAGATACTTGTTGCATCTGCTATAAGAGAACTGCTCAAAGGTAGTGAACTTGTTAAATGGGGGGAAAGCGAGAAACAAGACGCATACTCGCTTAGGTGCGTCCCACAGGTTTTTGGTGCGGTGGCGGATACAATAGATTTTGGAAGGGGTGTTGTTGAGGTTGAAATGAACTCTGTAGTGGACAATCCTGTAATCATCGGTGATAAATTGGTGAGTTGCGGAAACTTTCATGGAGAGTATGTTGCAATGGTTGCCGATTACTTGGGAATTGCACTTACTGATATGGGCAATGTATGCGAGAGGCAATGTTACAGGCTCTTGAACGAGAGGTTAAGCGGGCTACCCGCATTCTTGACACGAAAGGGGGGCTTGAATTCAGGCTATATGCTTTTGCAGTACACAGCAGCGTCTTTGGTTTCAGAAAACAAAATACTGTCGCATCCTGGGGTTGTGGACAGTATACCAACATCC
>QMTG01000094.1 GCA_003649915.1 Thermoplasmata archaeon | reverse complement strand
ATTATATCTACTGCTTCAACCCCTATAAGTTCGCCCTCTCTATCATAGTCTGTGGCAACAATAACAAGGTCTGCATTCTTTGCAAGGGCCCTGAGCACGCCAGCGTATCTTCTCCCACGCATTTTTTTTGTCGGGGTTATGTCTAACAAATCTTCAGGTTTGATAGAAGACCATTGGGAGTATTTTTTTGGATAGTCAACCTCGATTATATGCCCCCTTAGACCAAGAACGTGGTATTCATCGTCCCCTGATACGAAATAATACACAGGAACACCGAGAATTTTTCTTACCCGAGTTCTTCCATTGCTCAGTATTGAGGCAACACGCATTGCAGACTTGTTTTTCTCGCAAATCACCACAACTCTTTTCATGATTCAACTCCCCGTGTCTGACCTCGGGTACATCCCCCCTCCCTATTTAAACAATCCGACCAGTAATGATAGGTTATTAGGTCATGAACAAGTCCGAGTTTTCTGACAAACCTTACAGCATCCTCTATGTTTCCCACATCGGAAAGGCGATTATGTGTATCGCTTCCTATGGATAAAAGCACCTTCCCCCGTGCAAAATCAAAAAATCTCTCAGCATAGTGGTAATATTGCCTTCCAAACTTCGAGTTTCTGAGCGAAGAGCACAACTCTATAAAAATTCCATGCACGGAGAGGAGCCTAACAAAAACATCTGCTCTTACGTTGGCAAAGTTTTTCGCAATATCGTTATGGGCGAGACCAACAGGCACCCTGATGCGTTTTATAAATTTAAGCAACTGCCAGAGGGGCATACCGCCGTTGTCATCGTCCTGCACATACTCGAAAAGAACGAAGTCTAGGTCGTTCAAAAGAGCGTACGGAAGGGCATAGAGGTTTGTTCTCTCAGGGCAGGAGTCAATCTCCACACCAACGAGCACCCTAATCTTACCCTCGTATTTTTTGCCAAGGTCGCGGATGTGTGCAGTGTAATAGCGAAGTTCTTCGGCATCGATGGACTTAACCTTTGCTGTTCTGTAATGATCAGTTATTGCAACATGGCTGAGTCCAAAATCGACTGCTGCCTCCACAATATCCTCGGGTGTGAATTTTCCGTCCGAGTAAGTTGTGTGATTATGTAAGTTTATTTTATCGCTGTCCCTTATCATGTTGAAAGCCATTCTTACCCCCTCTTCTCCCAGCGCAACAGTTCAAGAACACTTGCTAGACTGCCTCCCCTCTTAATCTCCTCCCTTATCCTATCCTCTCTCTCCATAACGTCAATGGCTCTATTGGCAACCTCCAGCGCCCTCTCCTTAGGCACAACCACAACGCCGTTATCGTCTCCTATAATCCAGTCCCCGTTTCTTATCCTTTGCCCCCCGCAGACAACCTCGCACCCGATTTCTCCAAAGCCCTTAGGGTCACCAGCCTCTGCGCAAATATATCGGGCAAAAATTGGATAATTTATCTCCCTTATTTGCTCAACATCCCTAACTCCCCCGTACACAACAACACCCGCAACGCCTTTTACCTTGCAGCTCCACGTAGCCAACTCGCCCCAGACAGCTCTTTTTCCTGCAGAAATGACAATAACCGTGTTTTTATCCGCTAAGTCTATGGCTTCGACAGGCTTTGCCCAATCCCCATCCATTGTTTTGACCGTGAGTGCAGTTCCGACCATTTTAAGACCCCTGCATATGGGAAAAACGCCATCAATAAAACCTCGCTTGTGCATGGCATCACATATGTTTGCCGTGCTAACGCGCATGAAAGCATCCCTAAGTTGAGCATACCCGTACTTCTTGTAAAGTTGAGACCGAACATTCTTTTTCTCAACAATCGCTCTCTTAATTTTCCTCGTCGCTTCCGCAATATCGGGAGCCTTTATTATCGCTCCACCAACAATAACGATGTCTGCACCGTGCTCTACAACACTTCCAGCAATCTCCGAGTTTATACCACCCGCAGCGGCCACAGGCACACCAACGGCGTGTGCAATTCTCTCCAGTGCCATGAGTGGGTCTCTAGCCCTCATCTGCTCGTCCACACCCACATGAACGCATAGATAATCAACCCCGAGTTTTTCCAATACTTTAGCTCTCTCCTCAGCCTCCTTGCACCCTATAAGGTCTGCCATGATCTCAACACCGTAATTTCTCGCCTCTTCTACAGATTCAATCACTGTTTCATCGTCTGCAGCGCCCAATATGCTAATAATATTAGCGCCGGCCTTTGCAGCCATACTCACCTCAAGCGCGCCAACGTCCATGGTTTTCATATCGGCTACAATAATAGCATCGCTAAATCTCTCCCTTAGCGCTCTCAGCGCATTCATACCCTCGCTTTTAATTAATGGGGTTCCTGCCTCTATCCAGTCTGCCCCGCCCCGTAGCGCTTCCTCTCCAGCCTTTATCGCCCTTGCTAAGTTTATGAAATCAAGCGCAACCTGAAGCACGGGAAATTTTTTTCTCATCCCCTCATACAACAACCCCAACGCATTAATAAAGTTTATGAGCATGGACACGCAAGATGCGTACAAAAATCAAAGGCATTTTCGCAAGTCGTTGATGAAATTGTCTATAACAGAGCGCGTAACATGGGGCATAACAACTATGCGAATCGCCTCCTTTTTGCTTGTCAGGGCTACATACCACCCCATATCGCGCAATCTTTTCTGCACAGCCTTTGCATCACCAACATCAAGCACTACAATGTTTATTGTTGGCTCTATAACTGGGTAGACTCCGATATCCTCAGCACACCTAACAAGGTATTCTGTGTTCTCTAAGCATTTTTTAACAATCCTTGTATAGCCTTCCACACCAAGATGAAGCATGACCGCATAGGCGCCAACAACAGCACCGCTCGCCCGTGTGCCAAGCACTGCTCTATGCTTGCTTGACGTGAGGTAAGGGGCGTAAAACTCTGGCATAGCACCCCCTATATGCTCCCTGTACAGGAAAACGCCACAGGGTATTGTTGAAAGCCCCATCTTGTGCGGGTCGACAGAGAGGGAATCCACACGCGGAATTTCAAGCCCGAACTTTGGGACTGCAAGTTCCAGTTCTCTCATAAAGGGCAATACAAATCCTCCAAAGGCGGCATCCACGTGAAATAGTGTATGTTCTCCAACAACTTGGGCTATTCCCTCAACATCATCTACCGTCCCAAACTCCGTGCTTCCAGCCAGTGCAATAACAGATACGGTATTTTCATCAATTCTCTCCTCAATGCTCTCTGCTGTAACACGCATGTTTTCGTCCAAGGGGCAACGCACGAGTTCAAGACCAAGCATGTCGCAGGCTTTTTTAACAGAAAAGTGAGCGTGCTCTCCGCATAACACCTTACCCTTACCAAAAACCCTTCTAGCCATCCAGAGAGCGGTAAGGTTTGACTCTGTCCCACCACTTGTTGCAAATCCGAGGGTGTTTTTTGCGGAGCCGCCAAGTAAATCGGCACACATCGATACTAGTTTTTCTTCAGCCTCTTTTGTCCCGCGGTAAAGTCCTGGGTTTCCAAGGTTTGCCTCAATAAACCTCATGTGAGCCTCCACGGCAATTGGATGCGGCATGGTGTACATGGAGCCCAGCACCCTGCCTGAAGAAAACCTAAGGTCTTTACTCTCCATCCTCAGCAACTCGTCAAAAACATCATCTCTACTCATACCCTTCCGCGGTATTTTAGTCATCTTCTCTCCCTTAGCGCCTCCAGCATTATCTTCCTCTCTATAGAGGCTACAAGCCTTCTAGTCCTTATAACGGCGTCTGGGTTTAAACTGATACTATCAATCCCCTCTCTTATTAAAAACTCGGTAAACTCAGGATATACACTCGGTGCCTGCCCGCATATTGACACTGTGCATCCATGCTCGTGGGCAACGGATATTATGTGCTTTATCGCTCTTTTGACAGCATCATTTCTCTCATCAAAATACCCCATCTTTGCCAGTATTTCGCTGTCCCTGTCTGCGCCCATGATGAGCTGGGTGAGGTCGTTAGAGCCTATAGAGAAGCCGTCGCAATGCTTTGCAAACTCATCCGCCATAAACACATTGCTGGGCACTTCCGCCATAATCCAGAGTTTGAAGTCCTTTCCCCTCTTCAGCCCGAACTCCGCCATCATCTTGGATATCTCAATAAGTTCCTCTACAGTCCTAACAAACGGAAGCATAACCCAAACATTCTTAAGGTTATAATCCTCCCTAACCTTCTTTATCGCTCTGAGTTCAAGTTTAAAAGCCTCCCTAAACTTTGGCGAAACATAGCGCGAGCATCCCCGCCAGCCAATCATTGGGTTTGCCTCCTCAACCTCGTACTTTTCCCCACCTTTAAGCGCTCTATACTCGTTTGTTTTGAAATCGCTAGTCCTTATAACAACAGGTCTCGGATAGAAAGCCCTCGCAACCTTTGCAATACCTTCTGCAAGAGCGTCCACGAACTTTTCCTCTTCCCCTTTCTCAATAAGGGCTAGCGGGTGCTCCCCTACATAACTCGAGACTATAAACTCCTCTCTCATCAGTCCAACGCCATCAACAGGCAGGGAGGCGTACTCCTCAGCCTTATCAGGAACTCCAAGATTGAGCAGTAT
>QMTG01000093.1 GCA_003649915.1 Thermoplasmata archaeon | reverse complement strand
GTTTTAGCCCAGATACAATACTACTAGAGGACGATATTAATCTAGGGTACGCTCAAATAATGTTCAAAAGATGTAAGGCTACACTTGGAGGACAAGCGCAAACTTCGCAACCACCACAGGCTCCGCCGCAGTATCCACAGCCTCCTGTTCCGCCTCCGCCACCGCAGGTTAAGCAGAAGACTGCAAAACCTGTAGTTGGTGGAATCTTTGGCATCAGAAGAAAGAACTGGGCTTTTGCAATCATTGGCAGTATTTTCGGAATATTAGCAATTGGCTTCTACATAGGGGCATTACTGTCATTGATCGGTCTAATCCTAATAGCAATATCCAAGGACGAGTTCGAGTAAACGAGGCAACCACTTTCCTTGACCCCTCCTCTAAATTTATTTATACATGTTATTCATAATGTTTATTTGTAATGAGAAAGAGCGCAAACGTTGTTGTTGAAATAGCAAAAAGGTTTGGCAGCGAATTGTGCGTGAAGTGCAAGGGATCAAAATTACTTTGTGGAAAAAGCAGGTGTCCGATTCTTGTTAGATACTATCATATGCTCAGAGTAAGCAATGCTGTTGGCAAGGAGATGCAAGGCTCTACTCCTCCATCGGTATTTGTTGGAAGGGCAGGATATCCTAAAGTAAATGTTGGGCCACTTCTCCCTCCAGTACATGGAAACACTGAGATTTACGACTTACCCGAAGTTTGGATTGACAAGGCAATTGATGAGTTTGTTAGGATTCGCACAATGCTTGTCCGAGGTAAGATTAGGATCAGGGTTGATGATGTTGATAGCCCTGTTGCCCAAAAAATGGTAGATATCGCACTGAGCAAATCTTCAATGGATATGGAAGTTGTTTTCAAGAAAAGACCAAAGAGTGTTGTTGTTCTCGATGATGATGTTCAACCCTACGGTCCATCCGCCCCTATTGAGATGTTCAACTACGCGTCTGAGAAGTGGGATACTAAGATGGAGAAAGTTCACTATGATACGGATATGAGGGCAGCAGACGCCCTTGTTTATCTTTACAGGGAAGATGTGCCCGTGTCCAAGATTCAGCGAGCACTCAGTGTGGGTGCATTTGGTGTGGAGAAGCGAAGAAGGATGGTGCCGACACGGTGGGCAATAACTGCGGTGGATAGCACAATATCGCTATACCTGCTTGATAAAGTGAAAGATTACCCAACAATTGATGATTACAGAGTGTATCATTCAAACAATTTTGAGAACTCCTTTGTGGTAATGATGATCCCGCGTGCTTGGTCTTATGAGTTAATTGAGGCTTGGTATCCCAACACTGTTTGGAACCCTTTCGGAAAAGAAATATTCATGATCTCCGATTACGAGAAGTACAATGGGAGATGGGAGTACGCTCAGATAGGCGGATGCTATTATGCGGCGAGGCTTTCTGTATGTGAGGCATTGGAGCGCGAAAGAAAGCAGGCAAAGGTTGTTGTGCTCAGGGAGGCGAGGCCGGGGTATATAATGCCAGTCGGAGTATGGCAGGTCAGGGAAAATGTGAGAAGGGCACTGAGAAAGAATTATGCATCCTTCGATTGCTTAGAGGACGCGCTTAAGCACGCACAGCGCTTTCTTAAAATACCTATAAGACGTTTCGTAAACAATAGTGCGCTTCTGAGCGAGGAATACGTGCAAAGGAGGATTGAGGATTTCAGATGATGTATGAAGAAATTAGGGCGAGGGTTGCACTTGTCAGGTCGGGATTAAGTGGTGTGGATTACGCCCTGAACCCTTATGTCGGGTGTGAGCATGATTGCGTTTATTGTTACGGCCCGTATGTTACTAAGAGGGATAGGAAGAACTGGGGGCGGATAGTGAGGGTGAAAAGAAACCTGCCCTATATTTTGTCCAAGGAAATAAAAAGGGTGCGTGGTATAATAACAATAGGCACGGTTACGGATGCTTATCAGCCTGCTGAGAGAAAATATGAAATCACGCGTATGTGTCTCAGGGTTTTGCATAGGGCAAACGTTGGTATCAGAATATTAACAAAGTCGTCATTGATTTCAAGAGATATTGATATGCTGGAGAAATTTCAGGATATCCATATTGGTGTGACAATAACAACCCTTAATCCTGAGGTTTCTAAGGTGATAGAGCCAAATTCCTCATTGCCTGCAGAAAGGCTAAAAGCGTTGATAGATATGCCGAAAAATATCGTCAGGTACTTGTTTGTTGGGCCGATAATACCTGAGGTTTTTTCTGTGGATGATGTTATAGAAGCCGTACAGAGATTAGGCGGCTCAGGACTAGACTACATAATATTTGATAAACTGAGAGTGCGTGGTGACATATATGAGAGATTATCACTGATATTGCGCGACGTAGGCCTATCACTTCCCGACATTAGTGGGCTCAACCGTTATTACAGGAACATAAAGGCGAATATTCTAAAAGCACTTAGCGATTACAATATTCCAATTTTCTTTGAGTTTTGAATGGTTCATACATGATTGGCACTACAGCCCACAACTTTATATACCACCTGAGATAATTGGTAAAACGATAATGAGCACAATAACAACTGCAATGCTAATGCTGGTTGTCCTTACCGCTGTATTCGTTGCGCTTATAGTCGTAGTCAGGTTTTATGCCAAGCGCAGACTTGGGCAACTTCAGGCCAATCCCTCATTATCTTCAGAATACGATCGCGCCTACAGTGAGGTTATGCTTGCAGAAAACCTTGCCAATAGACTCAAAAGCAAGGGTCTGGTTGGTGAAGATTTGGAAAAATTGCTCATAGGCGCAAGGTTTGCGCTTAATGCTGGAAAGTATGAACGAGCAATATCGTACGCCAGAACTGCGAGAGAGGTTATGATGGTCAAAGAAAGAGAGTATAAGGAGGGTGTACAGTCCATCGAAGTACCAGCAGAGGATAACGCTGGGGACATTGCCAAAAAAGTTGAGGAAGAGGCGAAGCATGGTGATAGAGGGGTTGGAGCAAAACCAGCAGTTGACCTCTTAGCCCTATCAGGCGAGGCGGGTGATGAAGGAATAGAGGATGTTAGAAGGTTTACAGAGTTCAATCTTGAGGATTATGTTAAAAAGAGAGATAATAAAATGCCCGCAAGATTTACAATTGTTTTGGCTGAGGAAGCAATAGCAAAGGCAAAGAAAGATGGGTGTGACGTGGAGGTAGCAATCAAGTTATTAAAACTGGCAAAAAAGGCACTAAATGCTGAAGATTATACCACAGCGCTAAGTTATGCCTATAAATCAAAAAAGGCAGCGGAAGGATATGATATAGATATTAGCGGGATAGATTTAGGGGAAGCGGGTGCAGAAGAGCATGAGGCGGAGAGTGGTGAGGAATATGAGGAGGTCTATGTATGCCCTCAATGTAATGCCGAGGTTGAGTACGGTGATAAGTTTTGCTGGAATTGCGGGGCAAGATTGGAATTTGAGATTATATGCCAAAAATGCGGGGCGAAAATAAGGGAAGGTGATAAGTTTTGCAGGAACTGCGGTGCTAGGGTAATAATTTCCAAATAATCTGTGCATCAATCATATGTAAAACTCACCAATATACTGGTCGTTTATCCTTGGCGCCTCTATAAGCCTTGTACGTACACTTATTACACGCTTAACGGCAACGCCGCTCTTAATCATAAAATAAGCGTATTTGAAAGCCTCCTCAACACTGACATGTCCGTTCCCGTTGCCAATAGGTGGTTCATCAGCCAATCCCTCTGCAAGCCCCTTCTTAAAGAAGTAATGCGTGAAAATACCACCCTTTTCCTCACTCCCATATGCAAATCTCCAATCCCCAGTAGAGGTCACAACTATTCTATTTGGGCCACCAATAGCAATACATGGGAGATAGTCCGCAAAATTTCCCGAGAAACACGAATCAAACACAAATAGAGCCTTTGCTGCGTCTATACCATCAGTTATCTCCTTAAGGTCTCTCTGCCACAGCACACCATCGTATAGCGCTATGCCGGATTGTCCTTCATACCTTGTCCCATGGCCTGAGAAGTAGAAAACAAATTCGTCAAGGGAGGATATTTCGGAAGATATTTGCGTTAGTGCATTTGTAACACTCATTACTGTTGCATTAGAGTTTATTAGGAGGGTGATATTTTGAGGCTGAAACCCACACCTTAGCAGGTAGTTATAAACAAAGAGGGCATCTTTATCTCCGTATATATCTTTGTCATCGCCGGGGTAATCTCCTATGCCCACAATCACGGCATACTTTTTGTATATTGATGTATCATCAAAGGCTAATGTTCCCACACACTTTCCGCCACCAACATCATAGTTCTTGCCCACATCCGTACTATTTTTTGTTGTAGAAATATCTAGATGAGCAGGCAGGAATAGATAAGGCATTAAAAGCATCAGCATTATAAGGGGTGCAAGGATCATTAACCTTCTCATATCACTTACCTCCCAACATTCAATAGATATGTTGATAACAATATATAAAATTTTGCGTGTGTATTTTCAATCTATGCTCATCAAAAAGATAAGATTTAAATCACCATAAAACATGCGTTGTAGAGGTGATAGGTATGGCTACAAATGAATATGATAAAATTATATCCTCGTACTATGGCTCGGAAGAGGTCAAGGCTATAATAAACCTGAACGTGGAAACGAAGGACGTGGACACAATTGCAAGAAAAATATCGGAGTATGATGAAATCATGGACGTATATTTG
>QMTG01000092.1 GCA_003649915.1 Thermoplasmata archaeon | reverse complement strand
TTAGGCGAGTGGGACAAAGCCCTCACGCAACTCAGAGAATGCATCCGTGTCAGCAGAGAACTAGAGAATAAAAGACTACAGGGAGAGTGTTACTGCCTGATCGGAGAAATACTAACGGAAAGAGCGCAATACGATAGTGCGGAAGAAAACCTCCGAAAAGCACTAGAAATCTACAAAACCATAGATTTCCAGCGTGGCATCGCTGAGACACGCTACCATATAGGAAAAGTAGCATTGAGAAGAGGCAAACTTGACGATGCGGCAAAGCATCTGCAAAAATGCCTAAACCTTGCCGAAAAGATAGGAGACAAAAGACTGAAGGCAATGACCTACAACGATCTTGGCACAGTTCATCATTTCAAAGGCGAATACGAGAAAGCACTCGAGTTGAAAATGAAGTGTTTAGAATATTTCGAGCGCATAGATGACAAGTATGAGATGGGGAGAGCGCAGAACAACATTGGTGTGACGTATGACCAGATGGAAGATTACGAGAAGGCGCTTGAGTGGTATGAGAAGTGCATAAAAACTTCCAAAGAGATTGGTGAGATTCGGGGTATGGCCTACGGGCTTGCTAATGCCGCCGGTTGCTACATAGAGACCGGTGAAGACCTTGAGAAGGCGAAAAGTTATCTTGATAAATCTTTTGAAATTTTCCAGAAACTCGGCGAGAAAAGAGCGGTAGCCATGTGTTATGCTGATTATGGGATAATCTATCACAAGAAAAAGGAGTGGGCTAAAGCGTGTGAGATGTTCGAGAAGAGTATAAAAATTGCTGAAGAAATAAAGAGTTTAGAGATGCTTTCTTATATCTATCGTGATTATGCTAGGATGCTCGCAGATAAAGGCGATAGAGCTAAAGCGAGGGAGATGTTTGAGAAGGCTATTGCGTGTTACGAGAAACTGGGGAACAAGGTGAAGGTTGAGGAGGTGAAGAAGGAGTTGGAGGGGTTGTGATTGCTCTGTATGGCTCTCCCCCTTCTGTTTAGTTGTACAGGATGAACCCATGGTGGACTCCATCTCTATCCCTCGCTTGCCGAAGAGTATGTCAAAACGCGGAATCATAGCACTCAAAGAACGGCTCGCAAGGATATGAGAGTCATTACGTGGGATTATGAGGACGAGGATTTATTCTACACCCCGCATCGTACATCAAAGAACATCAACATTTTTGTACTGCACCGACAACACATTTACATGTAAACAATGCTTTTTTATACTATTGTTGAAAGAATTATCAGTGGTGGTGTCGATGGATGTGTTGGGCAGGACGCTGAGGGCTTGCAAGAGGATTTATAAGGCATGGACTGGAAAACTCATCGCCGTGTTGGCGATAATTGGGTTTGTTATAGGGGTATGGGAGTACGCCTACACTGCTGATGAGCGATATCTTAGCGGCGAGGTTGCATCTAGTGTTTTAATTCCAAAGGATTGTATTGGTAACAGCACAAACAGTATTGTGGTGTGTGCAAAAGATATGAGGGGAAATGGTGTGCAGGAGGATGTTGTTGTTAATGTTCGTGTAGAGGGGCGTAATATTGAAGTATACAAAGGAAAAACAAATGCAGATGGATACTGCGCTCCAGTATTCTCGCTCCCTGACTATGAGGGAGATGCCGAGATTGTTGTCCGTGTTGGGCATGATGTATTCAGGCAAACAATAAATATTAAGAAATGCGACCATTGCGCTGGTGGAACAAGAATTTTGATATTTACAGACAAGCCTATATACAAGCCTAGTCAGATAGTGCATATAAGGGTTTTGTGTTTGGAGGGTGATAGTGTTTATAAAGGTAATATAACGTTGGAAATAAAAACGCCCGAGGGTGATAAGATTTTGAAAAAAAATCTCAATGTCAACGACTTTGGTATAGCGTACTTTGACTTTAGCCTTGCCGAGACATTGCCACTGGGCACTTACACAATAAATGTTTCCGCAGGGGAAAACTACGCAACAAGAATAATCAAAGTATCACATTATGTTTTGCCGAGGTTCAAGATTGAGTTGTTTGGTCTTAAAGGCTATTACTTGGTAGATGAGAGTATAAAGGGCACACTTTCATGCCATTACTTTTTTGGCAAGCCCGTGGAGGGTGTTGCGACTGTTAAGGCACGAGTGTATATTGGCGTCTGGAAAACTCTGTATAAGAAAACTTACGACCTTGAGGATGGCTTTGCCTCAATCACTATACCGCCTGCCATGTATGCTGTTGGTATTCCTGAGAATATGGACAACGGATACATGGAAATCAATGTGTCTGTCAGGGATAGTAGCGGTCATGAGGAGGCAAAATCATTTATTGTTTCCATAGCAAAAGAGCCTGTAATATTAACGATGCTTGAGGATGATAATGTGATAAACACGCCCTCCACATACTATGTGCTTGCTCAGTATCCCGATGGAAAACCTGTGGAAAATGCGCTCGTGCTTTTTGATACTGGAAATCAAAATATGGAAAATTATACGGATGTTAGGGGCATAGCATCCTTTAAATTCACATACAAAGGGGAGAGGTACGTTAACATTACATTGGCGAAGGGCAACATTCATGTTAGCCACAAATTTAACATCACTGGAAGGGTTGGGATTAAGGTTTTCACAGACGACGCCTACTATCGTATAGGGGAAGAGGTCAATGTTCACGTGTTCTGCAGCGAAAAACTTGGCTATACGGACAATGTGTACTATGATGTTGTGAACGGTAACATCGTGCTTATCGAAGGATTTGCCCACATCTCCAACGGACATGCGCAATTCACGTTCACAACAACACCAAACATGATTGGAACAACAACAATACGCGCGTATATTGTTGGGATCGATAACGTATTCGGTGCTTCGAAGTCTATAAGCGTGAAACCCGAGGGTGGGCTGAATATAACAATAGAGGCTGATAAGAGTGTATATAACACAGGAGACCGTGTACTTCTAAAACTAACCACAACAAATTCTACAGGACCTGTGGTGTCTGCGATAGGTGTGAGTATTGTAGACCAATCTGTGTTTGAAATTGGTAGCGGGTTTACTGGGCTTGAAGGCGTATATTTTACCCTCGAAGAGGATTATCAAAAGCCATCGTATCAGATTATAGAGTATATGTACGGTGAAAGAAGCAGTATACCAATTCCTCCCGAGAAGGAGATAAAGTATTATGAAGGGGGCGAAAGAAGTGCTCTATGGGCCAGTACATACTTTGAAAAGATTGAATACGCTCGTGAGATAAAAGAAAGAAGTGTGAACATGCTCTGGTGGATAACAACCACAATAGTACTTATACTTCTGGTCGCCCTCTTTTTCATGAGCATTGTTTACTACCCAACTTTTGCACTCTTCGCATCATTAATTCTCATGGTGGCTGGAGCGTCTACTTTTGTGCTCAATATGGGAATTAGCGGTATGATGTCCAGTACTCATACAGCCCCGCACGCAGGGGAGGGAGTGGGGCACGAGAAGGCTAAAATAGGTTTCCCACAAACACCGCCAGAGGAGATGGAGCCTGAGGTAAAGGTTGAGGGTGAAGAAGAGGCGAAGCCGACAGCACCTATGCCTTACAACTTCCTACTAATAAGGAATGAGAGCACATGGAGTGTTGATGAAGCGGTGGAGAGTGGTGGCGAGGAGGCTCATGTCAAGATTGTGGAGAGGGTGTACTTCCCAGAAACTTGGTACTGGAACCCCATGATAATCACAAATGAGAGCGGTATGGTGGAGATAGGTCTCAAAGCGCCTGATAGCATAACATCATGGTGCATGGAGGCTTTTGCAAACACAAAGAAGGGCGAACTGGGCTACACCACAAAAAACATCACGGTGTTTAACGATTTCTTTGTGGAGCCTGACATTCCCGTGTACGTTGTACAGCACGACGAATTTCCATTGAACATTATGATTTATAATTACAGGAACGAGTCACTGAGCATAAATGTAAGCATTGAGGATGATGATTGGTTTACGTTGCTTTCCAAGGGTTATGCAAATATCGTGGCAAAGCCGAACAGTGTGAGCAATGTAACGTTCAGGATAAGGGCGGAAAAGGTTGGAGTAAGGAGTGTTAACATAAGTGCGCTTTCCACAAACATTGGCGATATTGTGAGGAGGAACATAACAGTAATACCGCGGGGCAAGAAGATTGAGAGCGTACAAAATATTAGGCTCAAGGACAATGATAGTGCAATCGTTCCAATTGAACTCATGGACGGGCGAATAGATGGTGCAGATTCTGGGTATGTCAAGGTGCAGGCTGGAACCGATGCCATAGTGCTTGATGGTGCGGAACAGTACATACAGTTTGTTAGAGGGTGTGGAGAGCAGTCCATGTCAACCCTGGCAATAGATATACTAGCATACGATATTATTAGGAACAAAAAAGATGCTGTGGAGAAAATGTTCGAGTATGAGAATATAGTGAGCAGGGGAATACAGCACGAACTCACATTCCTTGTTGTGCCAAAGAATGGTATTGGGCGTGGAATTGTGTGGTTCCCATCGGACAATGATGCACACATATGGCTGACATCCTGGGGTCTTATAACGTTCCAGGATGCGAGAAATGCAGGTTTTGATGTAGATGAGAATATAATATCTGATATGCAGGCGTGGGTGGAATCGCAACAGAACAGTGACGGGTCGTTTACCTTCCCCGAGTGGGGTCTTTACGAAACAGCCAATCCAACTTTGAGGAATAAGGTTGTGGCTGCAACGGCATACATAACTCGTGCACTTCTGTACTCAGGCATATCTCCATCATCTACTACCATTCAATCGTCCCTGAGATACATAAAGGATAATCTGCATACTGTTTGGAATGACAGTTACTCATT
>QMTG01000091.1 GCA_003649915.1 Thermoplasmata archaeon | reverse complement strand
ATTTTGAATTCAGTACTGTGCATAACTCTTTATAAACGTCAAGAGTGAAATCTCTTCTCTTTATCAAATCACATCCCTTTCCTTCAGCATCCTCATAACTCTCTCGACACACTCATCAATACTTTCCTTATCGGTTTCCACCACAAGATCTGCCGGCGGGTCAACGGGCTCTTCAAATGGGTCATCAATCCCAGTAAAGTTCTCTATCTCGCCTCTCAACGCCTTCGCATACATGCCCTTCACATCCCTTTGCATGCAAATCTCTACAGGGCATTTCGTATAGACCAGTATAAACCTCTCTGGGCCTATTATGTCTCGTATGTCTCGCCTAATGTCATTGTATGGTGATACGAACGTGGCAAGGACGATAACATCATTTCGCGATAAAAGTTTGGATATATACGCCACCCTTTCCAAATTTTTTCTACGGTCTTCTTTTGAAAATCCTAGATCCCTAGAAATTGGGCTCTTCCTTATGACGTCTCCGTCAAGACGCTCCACCTTATATCCCATTTCTCTAAGTCTCTCTGCAACTCTATCTGCGATTGTTGTCTTACCGCTGCAAGGCAATCCTGTGAACCATACAGTTACGCCCCTCACATAATCACCTCCAGAACATGTTTCATGAACTTTTCGCCCTCTCCCTTGGGCAGCACAACGCCAACAACTTCCCTCTTGCCACCGGCGTTGTATCCAAATTTTTTTGCACGGGATATGATGATACTTAGGTCTTTCTCAGTGCTTCTGACGTATAACTCGTCCTTATCATCCTTTTCATTCAAAACAACAGCGGTTTGTCCAACATTTCCCCAAACAAGTCGCCGAGCAACAAGCGATATGATGTTCATATTGCTCTGCATTCTCAGCATCAGTATATTATTGATGAAATTCGCCTTTTCAACCCATTTATTTACCTCTTTTTCCACAATATCAGCACTTCTGATAAGTCTATTTTCATTAGCAATATCTTCAAGCCCTTGCAGTGCTAAATGAACATTTTCAATCACGCCCCTTCTATCCCCCACTCTGTAACTGGAATCGAGCAACTGTACAACATTCTCCAAGTAATCAAAACTCACATTTTCCTTTTCCATCACCCTCTTTACAATCTCGTATTCATCGAGTTCCATGCATCTTGGCCCATTATCGCCAATTATACCCAAGGCAACCAGATAATTAGCCTCCATACAAAATCTTTTCATAATTACTGTGGTCGCAGAGGGGAATTTTTCTCCCCATAGGTATGGGTTATAATGCTCTTTAGCACAATTTATCGGCTGAGATATATGATGGTCGTATATTCGTAGGCTGGCGAATTTGCAAATTTCGTGAACATTTTCCATGTTTATGTCCACCACTATTATCTCATCGTGCCCGCAAGTACTAAGATATTTCAGATCATCATCGTCCAAATAATAATTCCCTATTTTTGGAGTCCAATTCTCATCATCATGCATCTTTATCATCATGGCGGCAGAGCATATACCGTCTGTATCCCAGTGGTGTACAATCACGCTTTTTCACCCCACAAAAGGCTCCTCATACTCCAGTATTGCATCTGCAACCTCGGGTCTCATCATAATTGGCGGTGGCTTATTCCCAGAGGCAAGCATCGCTCTTATCTTCGTTCCGGAAAAGTTAATGTGATGCTCTGTGCCATGGGGACAAATCTTCTCGTTTACAACCCCACCGCACTTCTTGCAGTAAAAGAATGAGCGGAAGAATAGTGGGGTAATGCCCAGGTCCGGGTATTCATAGAATATTTCCTGAGCATCATAGGGCCCATAAAACTTCCCAACACCTGCGTGGTCTCTGCCAACAATGAAGTGTGTGCAACCAAAATTCTTGCGAATTATTGCATGAAATATTGCTTCCTTAGGCCCGGCATATCGCATTTCTGTCTCGAGAATGGCGAGTACGGCTGTATCCTTGGGATAATAATGCTTGAATAAAGCCTCATAAGCGCTAATAATCACTTCATCTTTGAAATCTCCCGATTTTTTCCTACCAATAAGCGGGTTTACAAAAAGCCCATCAACAAATGTAAGCGCTGTCTTTTGCACGTATTCATGACCAGCATGTGGTGCATTCCTTGTTTGAAAGCCCACAACGCTCTTCCATCCTCGCTCCTTGAACAATACTCGGGTTTCTTTGGGCCAGAGTTTGTACCTTTGAAAGTCTGTAGGTGGGTCATTTAAAAGTGTTATCCTACCACCAATAAGGTGCTCCTTCTTTGCCATAATGTTGGAAACGCCGGGGTGCTCAGCACTCAATGTGCCAAAAACGCTCTCAGCATATACTTTTTTATCATAGGGATAAATCTCCTCAACATTCATAATTGCTATGGGCATTTCGCCATAAAAAAGGGCAAGTTCATCTCCCTCGATTATATCTTTAATCTCCTCTTTACTGACATCCATTATTATGGGGATAGTCCATGGCAGGTCGTTGGCAAGCCTTCCATGCTCAAGAACATGCTCTAAATCCTCCCTGCACATGTATCCTTCAAGTGGGGAAAAAACTCCATGTGCAATGTTTGCTGCATCCCTAGCCTCATCTATCCCTATTGTTTTTCTGGGCATCTCATATGCTTCTTCCCTCTTTTTCTCATCAAAATCGAGCCTTTCAACAAGTTTTCCACCATGTGGTGCAACCATCTTTACAACCCTCCCTTAGTCTAGGTAACCTAGGGCTCGTAATTTTTCCTTAATTCTCTCCTCATCCTCCTTTGTGAAGGGTTCCTCTTCGCCCTCATGCTCTGCAATGAGTTCTCTCAACACATAAGTTACATAGCTGCTAACGGATGTGAACCCTGTGCCCTCAATAATCTTCTCAATTTTCCTAAACAACGGCGTTGGTATGGACACCGTCGTGTACTTCTTTTTCCCATCACTCATCCTATCACCATCTTAATTATATTTAATTAAGGTTGTTTCGGTATTCTCGTTGTGTATAAAAAGTTAACGGTTGACATTTAGGCATGCTTGATAAAAAACTGCCAATAAAGATTAATAAAGGGGCATGTTTAGTGTTGTGTTATCTCTTTTTCTCTTTTGTGCTTTTTCGCATGAGCGAATAAGTTATTATCACAATTACCGCAACAAAAGTTGCAACTGCAAACATTTTCAAAATATTGGGCTGCTTTTCCCCGGCAACGAACTCTTTTTCCGTATTAGTGTATGGATAGTCCTCGGGGTCTGTCGGGTCGGTGTTACTTTCATACTCCTGAATATTGGTGAACCCATCGCCATCGTAATCGTCCGCCGCACCCTCTTTTAGGTCGCCAAAATAATCGTATTCCCATGAGTCAGGAAGGCCATCATTGTCTTTGTCTGCTATCTCAACCACGACAAAAACCACATTGCTCCATGAGCTATTCTCTCCATCTCTTTTTGCCATCACACGGTAATAATAAGTTCCGGAGTTTTTACCGGTAATTGTATAGTTGTTCCCGTTTCCCTCATACACAGTTGTAGGTGTGCTAAACTGCGAGTTATTATCCTCCTCAAGCACGTAGAGGGTAGCATTCTCGACACGACTCCACATGAGTTTATATATACCATCATCGTCCGTGGAGTTTTCGCATACTAAATAGGGAGTACCTAATGAGGCATTAATACCTCCATTTATCAACTCATTTATGTACCTCTCAGGCTCTTCTCTCTCTATGCTGAAATTTCCAACAACCACCAGGGCGTAATCAGACCCGCTTATTCCAGTGTCTGTTTCCACATCTACCCGTATGAGATAATTTCCCTCAGATAACCCCACGCTAACACCGTTTCCTACAGCAAGCGTTGTGTTACCAACCTTCCATGTACACGAAACTATTTTTCCGCTTGTTGCAGCAGCCTCAAGTTTTATTTCTTCTCCCACAGGAAGCACAGTCATTTTCTCCGGGCTTACAATGTACACATCCCCAAAAATTCCAGAACTGCCCGATAGATTCCACCTAATACTCCTCTCAGACCAACTTCCAAGGGCGTTATATGCTTCAATACTAACATTTTCATACTGCTCATTATAATCTCTATTAACGAGCCTGTGGTAGAAGTATCCACCGTGCACAGTGATGGGAACCCCATCTATGTAAAGCATGTCTGCATTACCTATTACTTTGCCTGTAATGAAAGTATATCTATCGGCATCTAGGGTGGAAAGAACTTCAATATCGGGCGGTGCAATTGTGTAACTGCCATGCACCATTGCCAAGTTATTTCCGTTCATTGAAACTGTATAGGAGCCCTTACCCTCATTCATTAAAACGGAGAGTTTATCACCGCTTTTGGCCATGACCTCACACTCATCAATTATGCTATCGTTTCCACAGCCCTCCGCCACGAATATATGAATATCTGAATCGTTGGCAATGTTTATGTTTACGAGGGCGTTTATGTTTCTGTAGACGGCAATCACAGCCCTTTTAGCGCAGGACGCGCCCACAACATAAGGCGAGGTTCCATTATCGTAGTCAAGCAGTGGAAAAACCTGAGTATTGTTTATGGTAACATTCCACGTGTATGAATCATTTGTGGATGACTCCACCAATATGTATGTGGCATTTGGATTTCCGTAAGCCATAGCCATGAGCATCTCTCTACCTGCATCTGAGAGCGCACTTGCGCGTTCTGAGGCTCGCGAGGCGGAGTATATTGCGTCCCTACATGAAAGAAAGTTTAATAGCGTGGATGCGTCTGAAGCCATTCTCATAACCACAGTTTCTTGCTCAGGCCCGACTATTCTCGAAATCTTGCTCCAGAATTCCGAGTTATCCATCATTCTTTTTATTTCTCTGTTTATTTTTCCAGCATTGCTTAGAAATAGGCCCTGTTT
>QMTG01000090.1 GCA_003649915.1 Thermoplasmata archaeon | reverse complement strand
GCATAATTGCGTATGGGCTTGAAGCAATCGCGCTCACCTGGCTTATTTTTTCTGTAATTTACATGTATATGGAAATAAGAGGACTTAGGATATCAACAGGTATAAGGAAGAAAAGGGGAGTTCGTGGAAAGATTGCATATATTGACGACCTTGGTGAAGGTGTAGACCTGTTACGCTCCGAAAGACTAAAACTCAGTGGAAGGCCTGACTTTATCATCATTGATGATGGAAAATACATACCTGTGGAGGTAAAGACAGGACGTGTGCCTCAGGGACCGTTGTTCTCTCATATAATCCAGATAGGTGCATACTGCATATTGGTTAAGGAACACTATGGCGTGAGACCCCCCTACGGGGTAATAAAGTATGGGAATGTAGAATACCAAATAGATTTTGATGAAGAGTTGGAAAACTTGGTTGTGAAAAAACTCCAAGAGATGCGCGATGCTCTAAGAAGGGGAGAAGTGCACAGAAACCATAAAAGGGTTGGTAAGTGCTTACACTGCTCAAGGCGAGATGTGTGCCCTGAGGCTTTGAAGGAATAGGGATAAATAAAATTGCCATAGAGGCGCATAGGAGGCATACGTTCACGTCACAATCTCTTTAAGCCTTCCCTCCTCAACAGCCCTCCTAATTTCCATGGCCATCCTGCGCCCTGTGCTCGTGTTTTTTCGCCATAAAGTGTTTCCATATGGATGGCCAAGTGCCATGTGTATGTTTGTCCCCCCGCCGATCCTAGGGGCTACATCGTATATGTAAAAGTTCAGATCTTTGTCAACGCATGTTTGAAGGCAGAACGGCCCTATTATTCCTGGTGGATAGTACTCCTGTGATGCTTTGACAAATTTTTCAGCAAGAATGAAGGCTTTTTCAAGCAAGGATTCACGCAGTGTTGCAGAGTTATGACCACAGACAGTATACTCAGGTATTGCCTGTTTTTCCGGCAGGGTTAATTGTTGCCCTGCAGGAAGGCGCACATGTCCGTCCAGTGATGTTTCAAACCTCCAGTCAATCCCCAGCAATTCTATACCGCTCATGTCTCTTTCCAATGGGGAGTAGAAAAAGTCTAGGTTGAACACTGGACCTATTACATATTCCTCAATTCTTGCATTTTGTAGGTCCTCTTTTGTGATTACTCCCTGCCTTAGCAACTTATTTGCCTTTTCCTCGTACTCCTTATAACTAGCCGCTGTGAAAAAACCACGCTCGAGTTTTTTAACAGCATGATGAAGTTTTACAATGACTAGCCCATCAATGTCCTTCGGGTCTTCAATCTTGCGGGGATAAGGAAGTCCTGCCCTTTCCAAAAGCCAATAATAGTTATGCTTTTCCTCTCTCTCCTCAATCCTTAGCATATTTCTTGATCCGAACATTGGTACATAAAACTCATCCTCTATTTTATCTATCGAAACATAAGATGTAAAGGATCTGTTTGGTATGAACACCACACCCTCCCTACGCAACTTTTCTTGTTTTTCGGACGAGATTATATCCGAAAATTTGTCCAATACCATACACTCATCAACAACTCCTCTCTCAACAGCGCCTCCCACACGCTTTGCCCTGAAGTAATGGCAGTACGTTTTCTCCCTTCCCCTCTGGCATACCACAAGTGTTTTGAATCCCTCCTCAACCGCTCCATCGCACACATCAAGGGCGGAGTGGGAGCCTATAACGCCTATCTTCACATCGTCGTAAGAGTCCACTATTTCCCATATTTTTTCCCTTTCAATCATTTGATTAAACACCTCCAAAAATAAAAATGGGGAGAAAAATCACTCCTCTTCCACGAGCCTTTCCCCACACTCTGGGCACACTGTAACGTCAGCAGGCACGATTGCACCGCATGTTGGGCATTCGATAAACTCTCCTTCCTCTGCTTCCTCAGCCTCTTCAAGCCCTTCCACCTCTTCCTCAGCCTCTTCCACAAGCACAGGGGGTTTCTTCTTGCGCTTTACAAGGAGGAGCACTGCTACAATTACTGCTATCACTATTATAAGTGCTATCAGGAGGTAATAGTTGAACTTCGTCGGATGATCGCTCGGGTCAAGTGGGTTAGTGCCCGCAGTGTACTCCTCAAGGTTTGTGAATCCATCGCCATCTGCATCCAAAGACGCATCGTTCTCTGTTGGGTCAAGGTTTGGCTTGTACTTGACCTCCCAGCCATCAGGCATGCCATCATCATCGCTGTCTACATCATTTGGATAGGTGTTGTTCAAGAACTCTTGATAGTTTGTCAGGCCGTCATTATCACTATCTACCGCTGCATCTGATGAGTCAAGTGGGTCCAAGTTATACTCCTCTTCCCACGTATCGTTCATGCCGTCATTGTCATCATCGTCATCAATTATATTCGCTAGTTTATCGCCGTCCGTGTCCAGCATAACAGTTATGTTAAACGTTGTTGAGTTCTTGTTGCCCTCCTCGTCCGTGAGATTGAGCATAACACTGTACGTGCCCGCTCCAAGTGTTGTGCTGTTCACAGCATCGTGCAACTCTACCACTACAACATTGTTTCTCAGTATTCTCCACAAGTACGATGTTATTCTGCCGTTGTCTGTGGAATTTGTAGCATCAAATACCACCGGGCTGGTGTTTATCAGGTAGCCGTGCACATAGCCCCTAATCGTGTAGTTTATTGTTGGCGGTGTGATGTCGTGGACAATCAGTAAGATGCTTCCATTAATCTCTGGGTGCGCTGAATCACTGACGTTTATCCACTGCTCGCCGAGGGAGTACAGGGTCGCATTAAACATTGCTATTCCGTCAGTCATGAGAATTGTAGAGTTTATGTCTGCTTTTTCGTCCGTTGTGTTTATCAGAAGTGTACAGGCGTATGAGAGATTAATATTGCCGTATCTATCGATAGCAAGCACTTCTACGATGAACTCTTGCGACTCATTCACCTCCGTTATTATGGTCGGTTGTGTATTGTTTGTTATTATCCCTGCTATGACATCAAAGGCTACAACCTTGTCTGCAACACCTTCTATTGTTACAATTCTGTACAACTGCGGACTAACAGATATGTATATACTGTTCGGGATCGCGTATATTCCGAGTCTGTAGTTAACAGTACCACTGCCCGTTATTGTTACCGATTCCTTCTCAAGCGTGCCATTACCCATGAGCACGCTTAATTGCACAAGCACAGGATACTCCATCATATTGTAAAACTCGTCATAGAGTTCTATTGTAATGGGCACTGTTGTGTTAACTGTGGCGCGTGGCAAGGCTCGAATGCCCATCAACTTTGGCTCCTTGGCTGATGTTATGTCTATCTGCCCAGAGGCAACACCCATATTTCCTGCACTATCTGTGGCACATATCTTGTAATAAATGTACATTGTTGCATCAGTTCCCGCCCTTATTGTGGCTTCGAAGTATCCTGAGGAGGAGTTATATGTCATTGTCACATGGCTTGTGTACTGGGATGGTGAGGAATGTGATATCTCGTAGTACAAAATCACACTCATATCCTGCGCTAGATTATCACTTACCTCTGCCTTAATAACGACAGTGCCATTCGCAGGTACCTTATTAACACCTGTTCTATCCGTAACCGTTGGTGGGGTCATGTCTACACGCACAACTATTGTGTGCTTTTCCTCACTATTGTTTGCCTTGTCCACAGAATAATAGGCAACGTTCCATATACCGTCATCTTTTACTTCTACTATCGTGCCTTCAGTCCACGTGCTCGGCTCAGTATTACCGCTTCTCCACATCTTATAGTACGTTGCCCTCACACCAGACAGGTCGTCCATTGCAGTGAGAGTTATTGTGGCGGATTTATTATACCACTCTGCCACGGAACTATTGGTAGTTACAGGGGCTATTGTGTCATAGCAGCACATTGTGTCATTTGTTACAGGTGCACTCTCAACATTGCCCGCCTTGTCATATGCTATGGAGTAGAAACGATAATACCCTGTACCATTCGGAAACGTGAATGTGAAACCGTAACTCGCTCCGCCCGTCGTATTCTCGCCAAATAACCACGGCCCTGACCACGTGCTATTGTCCGTGGAGTTATAGTACCAGAGTTGTACCTTCGTTATACTGCTTATTGTTTCCGTAGCACTGATATTTATTGTTATTTTACTATTTCTCCAGTATGGCGTTATCACACCAACAGAGCTATCGGGTGCTTGATTGTCAAATGTAAACTCACACATATCCGTTCCATTGTTACCAGCGCTATCAATGGCCATTACCGTTATATTATATGTATGCCCGTTAGTCCAAGTAATCCCAGCTTTCGCAAAATCATACCACCAATCCACAGCCCTAACTTCGTTCCCTGGAAGGGTTACGTTAGTGCTAGCATCAACCCATACCTCCGCGCTCTGCCACCCGCTACCGTTCCAATACTTGGCTCCGGTCTCATTATAAACTCTTATCTTGACCGCTGTTATGTTGTAATTGTCTGTGGCATTTCCACTTATGTTATCCAGTTTATTCATGTATTGGCTTATTGTTATGTTTATTATCAAGGAAGGCGCATCGTTATCAACCACAGTCACATCCTTCTGCCCAGTCCATGCTCTGTTGTCCGACGTGTCATTAGCACTTATATTGTAATGAAGAGTGTCAAGACTGTTTGCAGGTATAACTATCGTGTATTCATAATAACCACCACCTCTATGAACCATGTCTACCGTTACCTTAGCACCCGCCCCAAACCAGTACGTCAAAGTCACATTTCTAACACCTATGTTGTCCACAACGCTTGCATTGAACGTGTACGCGTCACCCGTCGTAGCCAAACCAGGCGAATTGTCCACTATGCTCGGCGCGTCATTGTCCAAAACCCCCAGTGTGATAACCCCTGTCTCGTTCCAGTTATCGCTCGTATCATTCGCGCTTATGT
>QMTG01000089.1 GCA_003649915.1 Thermoplasmata archaeon | reverse complement strand
TGTATTCTACAGCTTTGAGATATTCACCCCTGCTTAAATAAACTTCAGCCCTCATTGTTAACATACGGGCCTTCTTATACTCTCCAATAACTGTTCTTTTCTCAGCAGTAGGTCGTGCCTTGATAAAGAGTATTGTTATGCACAGTGCTACAATCCCTGATAAATAAACCATGTCCATTACACCAGCACCACCTATTATTCCCGTGTTAATCCCGCTTGTACTCTCTGATACTATCTGGGGTATACGGATGAAATCGGCCCCGATAACTGCGCCGAACGTGCCGGAGATGTATGAATATCTGGCAATACTCTCTCTTTTGACAAAAATCAATGATATGAGAGGGGGGGATATCATGGCTATTAGGTAGTAGGGGAACTCGCTGTATACTCCTATCTGCGGGTCAAATTTTGTTATTTTATACGTTATGGTAGATGTTAGTGCGATGGCAGCCAAGCCTAGGACTAAGCGTAATTTTTTTCTCTGTTCTTCCTTTAAATCATAAACCCAGAGTTTTATCGAAATTACTATTGGTACTATCGCCCCTCCCATGTTTATCATGATAAGTGTGCCTTTATGGATAAGTATAGGTATTGCATCGGCAAAGCTAAACGTTGCACCCACTATTAGCAAGCCTATTTCTCGTCCTCCGAGACCTACCCTTGCAAGTGCGCTCGGTCTACACACATACATTATTACAAGGGATGCGAACGACAGTGGTAAGATTAGCACGCTTACAATAATGGCTAAGCCTTCCATCAGGGTTTCAGTTCCAATCATAGTGTTTTTCCCCTTGGTTAGAGAGAAAAGACCCAGACCTCTGTCTCGGTGGGCAGATCTTCTTTTGTGAACTCAACCTCATTTCCAACATGTACCGTGTTTTTCTCTCCAACAAACTCAAGGAATGGCGTGAGTGGTGCAATTGATAAGGATAGACCACCAACCCTGTAGTGCATGGGTATAGCAACCCTAGGCTTGACCTTCTTTATCAACTCCCATGCAGTAGATGCGTCTATGGTAAAGGTGCCGCCAACAGGTATAAACATTATATCGGGCCTGCCTAATGTTGCTGTTTGCTCGTCATTCAACATGTGACCGAGGTCTCCCAAGTGGCACAGGGTAATGCCCTCCATCTTCACCTTAAATACTGTGTTCTTACCTCGCCTTCTTCCCATGTCTTCATCATGATACGTTAGTATTCCTTCGATTTCTATATCATCAAACCTATGCTTTCCAACGGTGCTTATAACCTTTGTTGTTAGCCCCTTCACCGCCCTCACGGCATTGTGATCAAAATGATCATGGCTGACGAGCACAAGGTCCGCCTTTACGCTCGGGGGTTTTATCCCTATTGACTTACCATCGTGTGGGTCAAACACCAGCACGATTTTGTTTCTTACTTCAAAGCAAGCATGGCCATGCCAGCGTATTATCATTTTTAGAAACCTCCCGACAATAGAAATTACAAATACGCCTATATAAAATTTCTGGCAAAAAGAATAAGTACCACAAGCGCAATTGCTATTGCGGTGAGTGGTTAAAGTGGAAAGCAAGAACGAAACTGAACTTAGGAAAGCAATTGAAGAATTGCGAGCCGAGGTTCGCGAACTTAGAGAAATTGTTCAGATGCTTCTCAATATTGTCGTTGCTGAGGATGAAGATGAGGAAATTGACTTTTTTGAAAGGCGTGACTTTGACTTGACCCTATACAATAACTGATAAGAATAGCGAGAAAAGGTTTTAAATTTTATACCGCCTATACAACGGCGTATGGCGAAGATATTTATAGGCGTAGCATGGCCTTACGCAAATGGCCCGATACATCTTGGTCATATTGCCGGTTGCTATCTCGCATCTGATATTTTCCAGAGATATATGAGAATGAGGGGGAATGATGTTTTGTCTGTATCGGGAAGTGATCAACACGGCACCCCAATTGCCGTTAGAGCATTAAGTGAAGGGGTTCCACCTGAGCATATAGCAAAAAAATATCATGAGATAAACAGAGAGGCCCTTGAAGACTTAGGAATAAATTACAGTCTGTACTTTGAAACATCACATGAATTTCATAAGGAGGTGGTCAAAAAATTCTTTCTGGAACTGTACAACAAGGGCTATATTTACGAAAAAACTATGGAATCTCCGTATTGCGAAAGATGTAATAGGTTCTTGCCAGATAGATACATAGAAGGGGTATGCCCATACTGCGGCTATGAAAAAGCGAGAGGGGATCAGTGCGATAACTGTGGAAGGCCTTTGGATGCTCATGAACTTATTAATCCGACGTGCAAGATATGCGGCTCTACTCCAATATTTAAGGAAACACGCCATCTTTTTTTCAAACTTTCCGCCTTTTCCAAAGACCTGTTTGATTATGTGTCTAAATGTGAGCATTGGAAGGGGTTTACACGTAATTTCACGGTTAATTGGATTAAAAAAAGTCTCGAAGATAGAGCAATAACAAGGGACATCGAATGGGGAATTGATGTACCAATCAAGGGCTATGAGGGTAAGAAGATTTACGTATGGTTTGAAGCCGTTATAGGGTATTTTTCGGCGTCTAAGAAGTGGTGTATGGATCACGGTAATCGCGATAGATGGCGTGAGTTCTGGCAAGACTACAAATGTAAGCATTACTACTTCTTGGGCAAGGACAATATACCGTTTCACACCATAATATGGCCTGCAATGCTCATGGCCCATGGCGAATTAAACCTTCCCTACAACGTTGTGGCAAATCAGTACTTGATGTTTAGGGGAGAGCAATTTTCCAAAAGCAGAGGGAACGTTGTGAGTGTTAGAGATTTTTTGCAGGTATTTGACCCTGACGCTCTTAGGTATTACATAGCAATGAACATGCCCGAGCATCATGATACAGATTTCACATGGGAAGATTTTGTGCGAAGGAATAATAATGAACTTGTGGCCACCTTGGGCAATTTTATACATCGTGCGTTGACTTTCACCCACAGGCATTATGGAATGGTACCTGATGGAGATGAAGATGATGAGGTCAGTGCTGAGATCTCAATGGCTGTGGAAAATGTGGGAAAGAGTATAGAGAATTGTGAGTTTAGGGTGGGTCTTGAGGGGGTTATGGCACTCGCAAAATTTGGGAATAAGTACTTTGATAAGAAGGAACCATGGGCGAAAATAAAGGTAGACAAAGATGTGTGCGCCTCAATATTATACAACTCCTTGAGAATTGTTAAAGCTTTAGCCCATTTAATGGCCCCATATCTCCCATTTTCCGCATCGAAAGTTTGGAAAATGCTGGGATATGACGATGACATACATGAGCATTCTTGGAACGATGCCCTAGAGCCGCCGAAGGTTGGGCAAAGGCTTAGCAAGCCCGTGCCACTCTTTCGCGTAGTGAGGCTTGAGGATGCAAACATTGTAATGGGAGTATATCCTGAGAACCTAAACTTACGTGTGGGGAGAATTGTTAATGTAAATGCACACCCGCACGCAGATAAGCTTTACGTCTTGACCGTAGATTTAGGAGATGAAAGAAGAACTCTTGTTGCTGGGCTTAGGCCGTATTATGCACCTGATATGCTTCGTGATGAACAAATTGTTGTATTGTGCAATCTAAAGCCTGCAAAACTCAGGGGAATATTGTCCGAGGGAATGCTTCTTGCGGCAGAGGATAAAAAAGGTAATGTTGCATTAATAAGACCTGCTAGAGATGCAATAGAGGGAACCTACATAAGGGGTGCTACGTCAAAGAATGAGATAAATATAGAGACTTTTAATCAAATAAAAATGTTTGTTGGCGAGGCGCACGGAAAAATTGTTCATGGAGATGCAAACTATAAGGTTATAGGCGATGTTCAACAATTCCATAATAAAAAATCCATTTTTATTTCTATAGGAGAGTTCGCATCGCAATTGGTGACTGAAGAGGGCTTCCCAATAGTCCCAAATAGGGACATAGAAATAGGTGCTAGAGTGAGATAATTTCTGTCATGGGTATAAAAAAGGCAGCAAAAAGGCAAGAAAGTCTAATATTAAACTCTTGTTTTGAAGAAAAATGCCCGATGAGAGGATAGTGCCAGTGGCTGCCCTTTGAACGCGTAGGAGGTGATCCATCCGCAGGTTCCCCTACGGATACCTTGTTACGACTTAGCCCTCCTTGCCGAGCCCAGATTCGAACACCGCAACTAACGGTGCCCTCATCCAGACCCGACTCGGATGGCTTGACGGGCGGTGTGTGCAAGGAGCAGGGGCGTATTCACCGCGGGATGTTGACCCGCGATTACTACGGAATCCACCTTCACGAGGGCGGGTTGCAGCCCTCGATCCGAACTACGGACGGGTTTCGGGATTGCCTCCTCCTTTCGGAGTCGGTGCCCATTGTCCCGTCCTTTGTAGCGCGCGTGTAGCCCGGGGGATTCGGGGCATACGGACCTATCGTTGCCCTCCCCTTCCTCCGGCTTGGCGCCGGCGGTCCCCCTAGTGTGCCCTTTCCCCGGAGGGAAAGGTAGCAACTAGGGGCGAGGGTCTCGTTCGTTATCTGACTTAACAGAACGCTTCACAGTACGAACTGACGACGGCCATGCACCACCTCTCGGGCAATCTGGTAAGGTCATCAGCCTGACCTTCATGTGCCCGTCGCCCCCGGTGAGTTTTCCGGCGTTGAATCCAATTGAACCGCACGCTCCTCCCGTTGCAGTGCTCCCCCGCCAATTCCTTTAAGTCTGCTGTCCGTAGGACGCAGATAATAGGGGCTCTGCCTCCTACGAATTTCAGCCTTGCGGCCGTACTCCCCAAGCGGCAGGCTTAACGTCTTCACTCCGGCACTGGGCTCCCTCGAAGAGAGCCCAACACCAAGCCTGCAGCGTTTACGGCCAGGACTACCCGGGTATCTAATCCGGTTTGCTCCCCTGGCTTT